>NZ_ALPM01000072.1:0-34323 GCF_000294595.1 Arthrobacter sp. TB 23
CCCGCCGGTGGGCCATTCACGGTCCAGATCCCACAGGGTCAACCCGTGGGTCCGTACATCGAGGTCGGCGTGCTTGCGCTGCACGTACTCCAGCGGGTTGGTGTCGGCCATCAGATGGCCGCGCACCCGGTACGCGTGGATCAGCTGCTGGATGCGGGCAACCTTGTTGATCTCATCCATCGGATCAACCTGGATGTCGGCGCTCCACCGCACCGGCTCGTAGGGAATCCGCAGGGCTTCGAAGATTTCGTCGTAGAAGTTCTGCTCGCCGAGCAGCAACTGGTGAATGATCCGCAGGAACTCGCCGCTGCCGGCACCCTGGATAACACGGTGGTCGTAGGTTGAGGTCAGGGTGATGGTCTTGCTGATCGCGTGCTGAGCGAGTGTCTTTTCGCTGGAGCCCTGGAACTCGGCGGGGTATTCGAGGGCGCCGGCACCGATGATGCAGGCTTGGCCCTTGGAGAGGCGCGGCACCGAGTGAACGGTACCGATCCCGCCCGGGTTGGTCAGCGAAACCGTTGTCCCTGCGTAGTCGTCGGCGCCGAGCTTTCCACCGCGGGCCTTCTTGACCAGCTCCTCGTAGGCGTGCCAGAAGTCCGAGAAGTTCATTGTCTCGGCCTTTTTGATGTTGGGCACCACCAGCAGGCGGGTCCCGTCAGGCTTCGGCATGTCGATGGCCAGGCCGAAGTTTACGTGCGCTGGCTGCACCGCTGCGGGCTTGCCGTCGACGACGTCGTAGTACACGTTCTGGGACGGGAACTGGGCCAGCGCCCGGATGATGGCGTACCCGATGATGTGGGTGAACGACACCTTGCCGCCGCGGGCCCGGGCCAGGTGGTTGTTGATGACCACCCGGTTGTCGATCAGGAGCTTGGCCGGAATGGCACGAACACTCGTGGCGGTGGGAACGGTCAGGCTGGCGTCCATATTTGTGGCAATGGCCTTGGCCGGGCCGCGCAGCACCTTGACGGTGTCCTCGTCCATGTCGGTGGTCCGGTCCGACTTGGGCAGCTGGGCAGGAATTGGCGTCGTCGAGGGCTTCTCGGCCTTGGCGTTGTCTGACTGCCTGGACACGGGCTTTTCGGCTCTTTCCTGGGCTGCCTTTTCGATCGCCCGATCAGCGTTGTCTTCGGCTCTGACCTCGGCCTTGGAATGGGTCTCTTTGGGAACCGGCGGCTTTGCCGATTCCTCGAAGCTGGCCGGAGACTCGCCCGACGCCTTGGGGGAGTTGGATTCGGCGTTTACCACGGGCAACTCGCGGGTGGCGGGGTTGTGGCCCAGATCGCCACTGCTGTTATCGATAGTGCTGTTATCGACACTGCTGGCGCTGGCTGTTTCGGCGCGGGGGGCGGTGTGGCGGCCGTTCTCGGACTTTGAGTCGTCGGCCGCGAAGGAATCGAACAGGGTCCACCATTTCTTGTCCACCGAGTTCCGGTCCTGCTGGAACTTTTCGTATAACTCGTCGACAAGCCACTCGTTTCCGCCGAATTCTTCAGGTAAACGGTGGTTGGGTTGTTCTGGCACTAGTAATACGCCTCTTCCGTAAGTTGCCCTGAGCCCGGTTCAGTCGCCTGCAGCGTGTTTTAAAGCGAGATAAAACTGTATACAGACCCGCAGTCAGTCTAATGACAGTCCGAGGTAACAAGCCAATCCCTCGAATGCTCGAAGTGTCTGGTGCAGCACATAGACTTTTTGCTGATGCCGATCCAGGAGTAACCCTCATGCGTTTTATCAATCAGCCAGCCACCGACCTCACCTATTCGGACGTTTTTCTGGTCCCCTCCGCTTCCGAAGTGATCTCCCGGTTTGATGTTGACCTGGCGAGCGACGATTCGACCGGAACCACCATTCCCCTGGTGGTGGCCAACATGACGGCTGTCACCGGGCGGCGGATGGTGGAAACGGTGGCGCGTCGAGGAGGGCTCGCGGTATTGCCGCAGGACATTCCTTCGGCGGTCATCGCCGAGGTTACCCAGTGGGTGAAGAGCCGGGACGCCGTTTACGAGACCCCGTTGCGCCTGAAGCCGGAGCACACGGTGATCGATGCGCTGCACCTGATGAACAAGCGCTCCCACGGGGCAGTGATGGTCGTGGACGAGCAAAATCGTTGCGTAGGAATAGTCCGGGCATCCGACTGTGAAGGGGTCGACCGTTTTGCTTCACTGGAGTCGGTGATGCGCACCAGCTTCATCAAGTTCGAGTCCTCCCGGTTCGAGGGCGACACCGCGGCGGGACTGCAACTCGCCTTCGAGGAACTCGACGCGGCGAGCACCAATCTTGCACCCGTCTCCCGTGACGGTGAATTGCTCGGCGTCCTGACCCGCACCGGTGCGCTCAGGTCGACGATCTATCGGCCGGCGCTCGACGCGAACGGCTCCCTTCGCGTCGCAGCAGCGGTGGGCATCAACGGCGACGTCGAGGCGAAGGCTGCTGAACTTCTCGACGCCGGCGTGGACGTGCTGGTGGTGGACACCGCCCACGGCCACCAGCGAAAGATGATCGACGCGCTGCGAGCCGTTAGAGGTGTCGTCAATGGCCTCGCGCGGCCAGTGCCCATCGTCGCGGGAAACGTGGTGAGCGCCGATGGCGTGCGTGACCTGGTGGAGGCCGGCGCCAACATTGTCAAGGTGGGAGTCGGCCCAGGTGCCATGTGCACCACCCGAATGATGACCGCGGTGGGACGCCCCCAGTTCTCCGCGGTCCATGAATGCTCTGAGGCGGCGCGCGAGCTCGGGGCGCAGGTCTGGGCCGACGGCGGTGTCAGGTATCCACGCGACGTTGCCCTGGCGCTCGCTGCGGGCGCCAGCCAGGTGATGATTGGCTCCTGGTTTGCTGGCACTTATGAGAGCCCTGGTGACCTGCAGACTGACAGCAGCGGCAGGCAATACAAGGAAAGCTTCGGCATGGCCTCCGCTCGTGCGGTCCAGAACCGGACCCAGCGCGACGACGTTTTCGCGCGAGCCAGGAAGGGCCTCTTCGAGGAGGGTATCTCCACCTCGAAAATGTACCTGGATCCGGCCCGGCCCGGGGTTGAGGATCTTCTGGACCTGATTACGGCGGGGCTACGCAGCTCGATGACATACGCAGGGGCACGTAGCCTGGCTGAATTCAGGGAGAACGCGGTGGTCGGGGTGCAGTCGGCCGCAGGTTACGAAGAGGGCAGGCCCCTGCCGCAGAGCTGGTAGAAACAGAACTGGCGCGGGCCGGTCCCTGATGTAAACTGAAGCTCTTATGGACAGTTCCTCTAGGGGCCGGCCCTCGATGCGTTCGCGGCATTTTCCCGCAAAACGGTCGACTTGCGCCGGCAGACCCCGCATTAATGCCCATCGCCAACTCCAGGCAGTATTGAGCCCCATCGAACCAGATCCCAACGGACCAAGCGTTTCCGGTGCCAGCTCAGCGGAGTCTTTATCGGAGCCTTCTAGACCGGTTGAGCCCGGGTCTTTTCGATGCCACCAGGATGATTTACACCATCAATTCCGGCTGGCGGTGAGTGCACCGTGGAAATCTATTTCCTGATAGCGGGCCTGCTACTGATCCTCGGTACTGGTTTTTTCGTCGCGGTCGAGTTCTCGCTCGTGGCGCTGGATCAGACCTACGTTCAACGGGCCGTTGACAATGGCGACAAGGGGGCTGTGCCCCTCCTCAAATGTCTGAAGTCGCTCTCCACCCAGCTCTCCAGCTGCCAGTTGGGAATTACCCTCACCACGCTGCTGACCGGTTACGTCATGGAACCGTCCGTCGGCCGCCTGATCCAGGGCCCGCTGAGCGCCATCGGTATCCCCGCCGCGATCCTCGGCACGGTCTCGCTGGTGATCGCGATGACACTCGCCACCCTGCTTTCAATGCTGATCGGCGAGCTGGTTCCGAAAAACCTGGCCATCGCCCTTCCGTTCAAGATCGGCAAGCTGCTGGCGCGGCCTCAGCTGATCTTCACCGGGGTGTTCAAACCGGCGATTGTGGTGCTGAACGGTTTTTCCAACCGTGTCCTGAACCTCTTTGGACTGGAAGCGAAAGAGGAAATCTCCGGCGCCCGCACCCCCTCGGAACTGTCCTCCCTGGTCCGCCGGTCGGCTGAGATGGGCACCCTCGACGCTGGCACCGCCAACTTCCTGGCCCGGACGTTCAGCTTCTCCGAACGGACCGCCGCCGACGTCATGACCCCGCGGATCCGGATGGAAACGATCGATTCGGATCAAACCGTGGCCGACGTCGTCGACCTGGCCCGTCGGACCGGCTTTTCCCGGTTCCCGCTGATCGCTGACTCACCCGACGACATTCGCGGCGTGGTCCACGTCAAGAAGGCAGTGGCGGTTCCCCGCAGCAAGCGTGCGGGGCTGCCAGCCGGGACCATCATGACCGAGGTGCTACGAGTGCCCGAGACGGTACACCTGGATTCCCTCCTGGCAGAGCTGCGTGAAGCGAATCTTCAGCTGGCGGTGGTGCTCGACGAGTACGGCGGCACTGCCGGCGTCGTCACCCTCGAGGATCTGGTCGAGGAGATTGTCGGCGAGGTCTCGGACGAACACGACAAGCTGAAACCTGGGGTGCTGCAGAGCGCTTCGGGTAACTGGTTCTTTCCGGGCCTGATGCGTCCGGACGAGGTCACCGAGCAGATTCCGCACCTCTCGGTACCCGACGAGGCTGGTTATGAAACCGTCGCCGGGTACATCATGGCCCAGCTGGGCCGGATTGCTGCCCCAGGTGACCGGGTCGATGTCCCCGAGGGGATCCTTGAGGTGGAACGTATGGATGGTCGTCGAATCGACCGGGTCAGCTTCATCCCGCTGCCCCCTGAAGATGAAACTGGCGGAGTATCAAACGCCGCAATGGAAGGTCAGCGATGAGCGACTGGGCCGGAATCGTATGGCTGATTGTCCTGTTGATCGGAAACGCCTTCTTCGTTGGCGCCGAATTCGCTGTCATGTCGGCGCGCCGCAGCCAGATTGAACCTCTGGCCGACCAGGGTTCCAAGCGTGCCAAAACTACGCTCTGGGCGATGGAGCACGTCTCGTTGATGCTCGCCTGCGCGCAGCTGGGCATCACCGTGTGCTCGCTGCTGATCCTGCAGGTCGCCGAACCCGCGATCCATCACCTCCTGGTGGTTCCGTTTGAATCAGTGGGGATCCCTGCGGGACCCGCTGACATCATCGCTTTCGCCATCGCCTTGCTGATCGTGACCTTCCTGCACGTCACGTTCGGCGAAATGGTCCCGAAGAACATTTCGGTATCCGTCGCCGATAAGGCTGCGCTTCTGCTGGCACCACCGCTCGTGATGATTGCGCGGGTGGTGAATCCCATTATTGGGTCGCTGAACTGGCTGGCGAACCATATTCTTCGGGCTATGCGCGTTGAGCCGAAGGACGAGGTGACCTCTTCGTTCACCCTTGAGGAAGTGCAGTCGATCGTTCAGGAATCCACTCGCCACGGGCTCGTTGACGACGGCTCCGGTCTGATTTCCGGCGCCCTCGAGTTCTCGGGCCAGACTGCCGGGACGGTCATGGTGCCGCTGGATGAGCTGGTGAGCGTCAGGACGGACTCCACCCCAGCAGAGTTCGAGAAGACTGTGGGGCGAACCGGATTCTCGCGGTTCGTGTTGATGGATGAGAACGACGTCCTCACCGGGTACATGCACCTCAAGGACATCATGTCGATTTCCGAGGAGATGTACTCCAAACCGATTACCGAAAACAAGGTCCGCACCCTTGCGAACCTGAGAATGGATGATGAGATCGAGACGGCGTTGACCACCATGCAACGCACCGGGTCCCACCTGGCTCGGGTACTGGGTCCCGACGGCGCAACCCACGGAGTCCTTTTCCTCGAGGATGTTATTGAGCAGCTGATCGGAGAGATCCGGGATGCCACGCAAAATCAGGGACACCGGCGGACTGGCTCCAGTGTGGACGAGCTCGGCCTCGACCGCAGCATTAGCTAGGCACCCGGCTTCGACAGCGTATCCCTCGATATGCGAATGATTCGCGTTTGCGTTAGACTCAGGGTCAGGAGTTATTGATCCAAGTTCCAATCACGTAGATCGAGGGATACATGCAACGTCTTTCCACCTCAACCGGCCTCCTCGGAGTAGCAGCGATGGCGCTGGCCCTGACCGGCTGCGGTCAGGCGGACAGCGGCAATGCTGCAGCCGACACCTCCGAGGATGGGATCCAGGTGGTTGCCTCCACCAATGTCTACGGAGACATCGCGCAGACCATCGGTGGAGAGAACGTCTCGGTGAAGTCGATTGTTGACAGCCTGGCGCAGGACCCGCACTCCTACGAGGCGACCGTTCAGGACAAGCTGGCGGTTTCCGAGGCCGACCTGCTGATCGAGAATGGTGGTGGGTACGACCCGTTCCTGCACCTGCTGGCCGACGAGGTGGAGATGGACCATGACTACCTGATCTCGGCAGTCAGCGAGTCAGGCTTCGAGGGCTTCGAGGAGGAGCACGAGGATGAGGGCGAGCATGCTGGTGAGGACGAGCATGCCGGTGAGTCGGCAGAGGAACATGCCGGTGAGTCGGCAGAGGAACATGCCGGTGAGTCGGCAGAGGAACATGCCCACGGCTCGGCGAATGAGCACGTCTGGTATGACCTGAACACCATGCGGGCCGTGGCCGCTGCGATTGGCGAGAAGCTGACCGCGCTGGATCCCGACAACGCCGGGGTGTACAGCGCCAATGTTGAGGAGTTTGACGCGGGCATCACCGCCCTGACCGAGCGGCTCTCGGAACTGGGTGAGGCCTCCGCAGGCCAAACTGTCGCAATCACCGAACCGGTCCCCGTCTACCTGCTCGAAGCGGCAGGGTTGGAGAACGTCACGCCGAATGGCTACAGTGAGGCGATTGAAGAGGGATCGGATGTCTCAATTGCCGTTCTGAACGAAATGATGAGCCTCATGGAGGACGAATCGCTGGCGTTCCTTGCCTATAATGAGCAAACTGAAAGTCCCCAGACCCAGACCGTTCGTGACGCCGCGGACGAGGCCGGGGTGGAAATCGTCAACTTCACGGAGACAGTGCCTGAGGGGGAAGACTTCCTGAGTTGGATGACTTCCAATGTGGACGGTATCGAGAGCGTCCTCGCCCCCTGATCAACTGATGGTGGAAACGCCACGCCACCTACCTTTTCGCTGGAGATGAACCTACTGGCTTTGACCCAAGACCACCGCACGGCCGAGCGGCCGGAAACAGCACCTATGGTTCGGCTCCGATCGGCGTCGCTCTCCTTCGGCGACCGTGTCCTCTGGCAGAATCTTGACCTCGATATCGGTAAGGGCGAGTTTTTCGCTGTCCTCGGCCCCAACGGTTCAGGGAAAACCAGTCTCCTGAAGGTCCTCCTGGGCCTTCAGCAACTTGACTCCGGCTCGGCGACCGTCAACGGCTCGGCGGTGCGTCGCGGCAGCCGCGACATCGGGTACATCCCCCAGCAGAAGTCCTTTCCGCCGGAAACCCCGCTGCGGGCCCGTGACCTGGTGGGCCTCGGCGTCGACGGTCACCGGTGGGGGCTCAGATGGAGGGGCCGGGACTACAACGCCACGGTCGATGCCCTGCTGGAAAAGGTGGGTGCCTCCTCCTATGCCGACGCGCCGGTCGGGCGGCTTTCCGGGGGAGAGCAACAGCGGCTGCGCGCAGCCCAGGCCCTCGCGACCAATCCGCAGGTGCTTCTCTGCGATGAACCGCTGCTCTCCCTTGATCTCCACCACCAGCAGGCAGTGAGCGGGTTGATCAACTCGCAGTGCCGGGTCAACGAGTCGGCAGTGGTTTTCGTGACGCATGAGATCAACCCGATCATCGACTACGTCGACCGGGTGCTTTATCTTGCCGAAGGCCAGTTCAGGGTCGGCGCACCGCACGAGGTAATGACCAGTGAAGTGTTGTCCGAGCTCTACAAAAGCAACGTCGAGGTCCTGCACAGCAAGGGCCGGATCATCGTCGTCGGGCTGCCCGATGACACCACCCACCATCACGCGGAAGGACACTGACAGTGGACCTGCAGGAGATCCTGACCGCAATCTTCAACTTCGACAACTACTCGGATCTGCTTCCTCTGGTGCAGAACTCGCTCTGGGCGGGCGCAGTGCTGGGGCTTCTCGGCGGGTTGATCGGCACGTTCGTGATGATGCGCGATCTCGCCTTCGCCGTCCACGGCATCGCCGAGCTGTCGTTTGCGGGCGCAGCGTTTGCCCTCCTCATCGGGGCGAATGTGATCTACGGATCCCTGGTGGGCTCAGTGCTCGCAGCGGTGGTCCTCGGCGTCATGGGGATCAGAGCGAGGGACCGGAACTCGATCATCGGTGTGATTATGCCCTTCGGTCTCGGCCTGGGCATCCTGTTCCTGGCGCTGTACGAAGGCCGCGCTGCCAACAAATTTGGCCTGCTGACTGGGCAGATTGTCTCGGTCGATGATGTCCAGCTGTCCCTGCTGGCGGGTTGCGCAGTGGCGGTGATGGTGGCGCTGCTCGCCATTTGGCGGCCGCTCACCTTTGCCAGCGCCGACGCCGACCTCGCCGAGGCTCGCGGCGTGCCGGTGCGGGGGCTCTCCATCATGTTCATGTTCCTGCTGGGCGTGTCGGTTGCGCTGTCCATTCAGGTGGTGGGAGCGCTGCTCGTCCTGGCCCTGCTCATCACCCCGGCAGCAGCGGCGCTGAAGGTGACGTCGTCGCCACGAATCGTGGTGTTGCTCAGCGTGATTTTTGCCTGTGTGTCAGTGGTCGGCGGGATCCTCCTGGCCCTGGGTGGCCGGATCCCCATCAGTCCCTACGTGACCACAATTTCCTTCGTGATCTACCTCGTCTGCCGGGGAATTAGCTGGCAGCGCGGAAGACGCACCGCCTCGACCACTTCAACACCAGCAGTGGTGCGCCCGGCCTAACCCGCAGCCCCGGCAGTGCAGGCCGGGCAGAGGCCGTAAATTTCAACGGTGTGGGCCACCTCGGTGTAGCCATACTCTTCAGCAATCCGTGCAGCCCATTTCTCAACGGCTGGCGCTTCGATCTCGACAGCGCGCCCGCAACTCCGGCAGAGCAAATGGTGATGGTGATGCGGGGCGTCGCACCGGCGATAGACGGCTTCGCCTTCGCCGTTGCGCAGCACGTCAACCAACCCGTCTTCGGACATCGACTGGAGAATCCGGTAGGTGGTGGCCAGTGACACCGCGTTGCCTGCCTCGTGCAGGCGCCGGTGAAGCTCCTGGGTGCTGACGAAATCGTCGAGCTTATCCAGCGCCGCGCTTACCGCCAGCCGCTGCTTGGTGACCCGTTGTTCCGGTCCCTTGCGTGCTGTCGGTTCTGCTGTTGGTGGCACTGACGGATCGCCTCCTGACGGCTCGGGTGTTACTGACTGTCGCGAATAAGGTTACCAGCGCTCAGCTGCCGGTCCTGTTGCTGCCGGGGTGGTCGGCGGTAGGCTGACGCGATGAAGCTCACCAAATTCACTCATGCCTGTGTCCGGTTGGAGAAAGACGGTGCCGTGCTCGTGATCGACCCGGGAACATTCTCGGAGGCCGAGACGGCACTGGCGGGGGCCCACGCGGTGCTGATCACCCATCAGCATGCTGACCACTTCGACGAGGAGAAGGTGGTGGCGGCGTTGCAACTGGACCAGTCACTGCTGATCTATGCACCAGCGAAGGTGGCCGGTATGTTGGCCGAACGGCTCGACGCCGGTGGCCTGGACCGGGTGCATACGGCCGAGCCCGAGCAGCGGTACAGTGTTGCAGGTTTTGAGGTGCAGACCTTCGGTGGTCAGCATGCGCTGATCCACCCGCATATTCCGATGGTGGCCAATATTGGGTACCTCATCGACGGTTCTCTCTACCACCCGGGCGATTCATTCATTGTCCCGCATGGCGTTGACGTGTCGACGGTTCTGGTGCCGGTGCACGCGCCGTGGTCCAAGACAGCCGAAGTGATCGATTTCGTCACTTCAGTGCGGGCGGCCCGGGCGTTCCAGATCCACGATGCGCTCCTCAACGAAACCGGTCTGCAGCTGGTCGAAGGCCATCTGGCGCGGATCGGAGGCCTATATGGCACCGAGTTCCGTCATCTTGCCCCCGGTGAGAGCGTGACGATCTAGGGCAGCGTCGGGTTGAGAAGCCGCTGACTGAATAGCCCTGGCGAGATCGCGGGGACGGCTCCACATAGGCCAATGCCCCGTCGGAAGGTCAATGACGTCGAGGTGCTCGATGGTCGGGACTTCGGCAAACATGGGATGGCCCGCGCGGGCAAGCTCGAGCACCTGCGCGCTCGGGATCGAGCAGCACACCAGGGTGGTCCGGACCTTGCGGCGGGCATCATTCGTGAGATCGACGGGCTGACGAAGCACGGGGCCGGGTTCGGGGACGGCCCGGGCCCGGAAACGCTCGAGGACCTCTGCGCTGAGGCCCTCGAGACTCGCCTGCTGTGCGAGGACGTCGAGGGGCGGCAGCGGAAGTTCCTTCAACTCCCCGGGGAGGTCTGGGGCGAAGGCGGTTCCCGTCGCCACAGGGCCGGAGTCGACCCACACCACTCGATGAACCAACTCAGGGTGTCGGTCAAGGACGAGGCTGACGGGGGCGTTCGCCCCCCTGTGAGCGACGAGAGTTGCGGGCTGATCCTCGGAAATCCCGAGTTGGGTGATGACATCCAGGACCGCTGCGGCCTGATCGTCGAGAGTCTTCGCCGCACGCTCGGGATCGTCCCCGTCAAGACCGGGCAGTGTCACCGCGATCGCACGAAAGTGGTCGGTGGTCAGGTGTTCAAGGACTTCATCCCACGCCCAGGCCCCCAGCCAGTGGCCGGCGATGAGAATGATGATCGGATTGCTTGTAGTAGTTGACATGCCTCAACCCTCGCAGGCACCCAAGACAACGGTGTGTCACTATTTATGTCATGAATTTGTCGGATGCTGAACTGTGAAACGAGTCGAACGGTTCCATGCATTATCCGAGATGTTGCGCCGCAGCGGTGCGCGCGGCGTTTCCGCTGAGCGGTTGGCGAGAGAGTTTGAGGTATCCGTGCGCACCATCAAGAGAGACCTCGATGCGTTAGAGAACAGCGGTGCGCCGATATGGTCCCGCCCAGGTCCGGGCGGTGGCTACGGATTGGTTGTAGAAGGATCCCTGCCGCCGGTCAGCCTGTCCCCAGCCCAGGCCGTGGCCCTCATGGCAGCCGTATCCGCTGCAGCCGATGCCCCCTACGCCGATCTGGCGGCAGCAGGTATCCAGAAGATTATGGACGTCCTCGATCCTAAAACCCGAGCCCGAGCCGACGAACTCGCTCACCGCGTCTGGATCAACGCGCTTCCCTCCTCTTCGCGCGCAACCAAGTCGGCGCTGGAGGAGGCGATGGCCGAGCGGGTACTCCGCATTTCCTACACATCGGGAGACGAGACCACGACCACCCGTGACGTTGAGCCAGTGCTGTTCGCGGCCACGAACGGCCAGTGGTACCTGGTGGGGTGGTGCCGACTGCGCAACGCAATGCGATGGTTCACCGTGTCTCGCATCGAACGAGCCAGCGTAACCAGGACGGCTTGCGTCGGCCATAGCATCCACGAGGTTGGAGAACCCCCAGCGAACGCCAGACCGGTGCATGCTCGGAGCGGGTGAGTCACTCAATCAGCCGCTCCGGTCAGTACATCCAACGCAGTGACGGATTCCAACTCCGTGATGAGCTAGTTCCGCGGTGAGACGGTCACCGTGGAGACCTCTTCCAACCGGGGTGAGAGGTGGTCGCCGTCGACCACCACCCCGCGCTCCCACCAGAACCGCAGACCAGCTGGGCCGTCTTCGAGGCCGGCCAGGTTGTTGTCGAACCAGGGGCCTTTCAGCCCGGACCAGCGGAAGGGCGGACTCGGCACCTTCGCCGACCGGGCCACCAGTGCCCCCACCGGGCTTGCGACGCCGTAGGACAGGATGGCGGTAGCAAAACGCATGGAGCGGGGGAGCGGGTTGCGGATCGGCGAACAGACCGCCTGGATGATCCGGCTCCCGGAGGTGCGCTCCACCTCGGAGACATACGAGAAGTGCACGTCCCCCGACAGGAAGGTGACGGTTTCGGGTGCCTTGCCGCGTTTCCCATCTGCCACCTCAACCGCCATCGTCGCCACTTGCCGGAAGCTTCGCTGGAACGCACCCCAGTGCTCCAGATCCACAGTGCGCCGCATCTTTTCGCCGATCTTCGCCCCAAACCTGCCCCAGGCGCCGTCGGCGAGTGCCTCGTTCCAGGCTTCGATGTGGTGCAAACCCGCAGGGAGCAGGAACGGCAGCGAGGTGGCGATCAGCAGATGCCGGAAGCCGCCCTGCATTTGTCCATCCAGCCACTTCATTTCCCGGTCGTCGAGGATTGACCGCTGGGCGGGGTCGAGTACCCGGCCCGCACGGGAGTCCAGGACCATCAGTCGGACGTCACCAATTTCCCTGGCAAAGCTCCACCGATAGGTGGACGGCTCCTGATTGGCCCGGTCAGCGAACTGGTCCAGCACGTTGCTGATGTCCAGTTCCGTCTCGCCGTCGTGCGAGCTGATCAACTGCCAGATCTCGTCCTGGTCCCGGTGCTCGGGTGAAAGATTGCCCAGGTGCTGGTGCACCCAGTAGGAAGCCAGCCCCGAGACGATCCGGCCCTGCCACCAGGAGGTAGCCTCCATCGCGTGCTTCCAGGCCAGGGAGGTGTTCCAGTCGTCCCGAATGTCGTGGTCGTCGAAAATCATTGCGCTGGGCAGGGTGGACAGGAGCCAGCGGTTGGCGTCGTCGGACCACGCCAGGTTGTACAGGTGGGCGTACTCCTCATAGTCCTTGAGCTCCTCCCCGGGCTCCTCGTCAATGTCCCGGCGCGCCTTAATGAACTCCTGCATCGCGTCGCTCGTCACATCCGCGTACACCTGGTCGCCCAGGAACACCACCAGATCGGGCCAGGCGACGTCGTCCACTCCCGCGGCCATCTGCAGGGCGTAGGCACGCATCGAATCGACACCGTGTTTACTGTTTCCCGCTTCGTTGTGGGGGACACTGGTCCGGCACGAACCGAACGCCATTTTGATGGGCTTGTCAGGGGTCAGCGTCGCAATCATTGACGGCGGGTACGCTGACCCTTCCACGGGCCACACCTGCTCCCCATCGATCGACACCGTGTAGGCGGTGACGCTTCCCGGTTCCAGACCGTTAGCCTCCACCAGGGCGTAGTGGTGGCCATGCACACCGAACGTCCGGGCAGTCCAGGACTGGTCACCGGCCGTCACCGTGACCCGTGCAGTCTGGCGGGTTTCCACCCAGATGCTGGCCGAGGTCAGATCGACGTAGCGCATCATGGGGCCAAGTACCAGGGAATCAGTCATTATTCAGTTCTACCCGGTTCCCGAGACCGCCGCTATCTGGCAGGTTCACCGGGCCAGCTCCCGGTGACAAAGAAGCGCTCCAGCACTGCCAGGTAGGGGGCTGGATCCAGGTTCCGCGCTGCCAGCCAGGCGTCGTCGTCGTAGGACCCGGTGTATCTGGTGCCGGCGTCGCACATCAGCGAGACAATACTGCCGCGGCGACCCTGGCCGATCATGTCCGCGATCAGCCCCCAGACTCCCCACAGGTTGGTGCCGGTTGACGGGCCCGCATGCAGGCCGGTGAGCTGGCGTAGGTGGCGCATCGCCGCGACCGACGCGGCGTCGGGGACCTGAATCATGTGGTCAATGACGCCGGGTACAAAACTTGGTTCCAGCCGCGGCCGTCCGATGCCCTCAATCCGGGAAGGACTCCCCGCCGCCGCGGTGCCGGGGGTACGCCAGGCCGGATAAAAGGCCGAGTTCTCCGGGTCGACCACGGCCAGCCGGGTGTGGTGGCGCTGGTACCTGATGTAACGCCCGATGGTGGCGCTGGTGCCGCCGGTCCCGGCGCCCACCACGATCCAGTCGGGAACCGGATGCTGCTCCAGGGCCAGCTGCCCGAAAATCGACTCGGCGATGTTGTTGTTGCCACGCCAGTCCGTTGCCCGCTCAGCGTAGGTGAATTGATCCATGTAGTGGCCGCCAGTCGTGGCGGCAAGGCCTGCTGCGGCGGCGTAAACCTCGGAGGCGTGGTCAACGAAGTGGCAGGCGCCGCCATACTGTTCGATCTGGTCGATCTTTTCCTTGCTCGTGGTGCGGGTCATCACAGCGATGAACGGCAGGTCCAGAAGTTGCGCGAAGTACGCTTCGGAAACCGCCGTCGACCCGCTGGACGCCTCAACGACCGTCGTATGCTCGTTGATCCAGCCGTTGACCAGTCCGAACAGGAAGAGCGACCGAGCCAATCGGTGTTTGAGGCTGCCTGTCCGGTGGGTCGACTCGTCCTTCAGGAACAGGTCGACTCCCCAGTGTTCAGGCAGGGGGACGGCGTAGAGATGGGTGTCGGCTGACCGGTTGTTTTCAGCCTCGATCCGGCGGATGGCCTCAGCAGCCCAGGACCGGTTGGAGAGGGGGCTCAGGATGTTCACTGGTTCAGCCTACCGGGCCGCCCAACGGAGGGGCGGAAAGTCGTTGGCGGCGAGATTGGAGTACCGGCCCGGGCTGTGGTGGACTGGATTGCATCAGGTCCGGCAGTGTTGCCGGTCACATTAAAAGGAGATCTTGATGAAGACTCTGATGGACGTGCAGACCCTGCGGGACCGGATGACCTCCGGCCTGCAGACGGTTCTGCTGGATGTCCGCTGGGCGTTGGGCGATCCCCACGGCCACGGTCATTACCAATCAGCCCACATCCCCGGCGCCGTGTACGTTGACCTCGAAGCCACACTGAGCGGTGAACCGTCGGCGCGGGAGGGCAGGCACCCGCTGCCTGGCCTCGAGCAACTGCAGGAAGCCGCCCGGCAGTGGGGCATCAACGACGGCGACGTGGTGGTGGCCTATGACAATTCAGGCAATACCTCTGCCGCCCGGCTCTGGTGGTTGCTGCGGTGGGCGGGTCTCGACACGGTGCAGCTGCTCGACGGTGGCCTCGCCGCCTGGGTCGACGCCGGGTACGAGGCTGAAGGGGGTGAGGAACAGCACTGCCTCGGCGAGGTGGAGCTGGGCCTCGACGAAGAGGGCGGCAGTGGTGCAATGCCGGTCACCGACATCGATGGTGTGCAGGGCATCGCCGAGCACGGTGTGCTGCTGGACGCGCGTGCCGGAGAGCGTTTCCGCGGCGAGGTGGAACCACTCGACCCCAAAGCCGGCCACATTCCGGGTGCGGTGAGTGCGCCCACCAGCGAGAATCTTGCCCCCGACCAAAGGTTCAAGACACCCGCCGATCTGCGCCGGCGCTTCGAAGCCTTTGGCGTCAACGACGCCGTCGACGTCGCAGTGTACTGCGGATCGGGCATTACCGCCGCCCACCAGATCGCTGCCCTGGAAATCGCCGGCTACCCGGCGGCGCTTTATCCGGGGTCCTGGTCCCAATGGTCATCCCGCTCGGACCTGCCGGTCGCCACCGGCGCCTAACCCGACCACCCACCCCGACCATCGGGTCAACACACCCCACCATCGAGTCAACACAAAGAGCCGATTTTCGACGTGAAACCCGTTATCTGTGTTGACTCGATCCGGAACTGAAGGAGTTTGCATGAGTACCCTGTTCACCAAGATCATCGACGGCGACATTCCGGGGCGCTTCGTCTGGAAGGACGACGACGTCGTCGCGTTCCTCACGATCGCTCCGCTCACCGACGGGCATACCCTGGTGCTGCCCCGTCAGGAGGTGGCGCACTGGGTGGAGGCGGAACCTGAGCTGCTGGGCAAGGTGATGGCGGTCGCCCAGACCATCGCGAAGGCGCAAACCGCCGCGTTCTCGGCGAAACGGGTGGGAGTGCTGATGGAGGGGTACGAGGTACCGCACCTGCACGTCCATGTCTGGCCGACGCAGAGCGCCAGCGACTTCGACGTTCACGCGGTCGACCACAACCCGGATCCGGCCCGGCTCGACGCCAACGCTGACGCGCTGCGGGGAGCCCTGCGGTCGGCCGGGCACGGCGAGCACGTACCAACCGACGGATAGCGGCAGCCTTTAGCTACCCGGTCGAGCCCACCCCGGTGCGCTGCGCGGCCATGGCCTCGCCGATGGCCGCACGGATCCGCTTCTCCGAAACGGTGTACGCGGTGCCGAGCTCCTGCGCGAACAGACTGATTCTCAGTTCCTCGAGCATCCAGCGCACCCGCAGCAACGCGGGAGGCGTCTTCCGGCCAGTGGGAACGAGGGCGGCGACGGCGTCGTCGTACTCGTCCTCCAGGCGTTGGACCACAGCCGTGCCCAGCGAATCGCGCTGCACGTTGCCGGCCAGCTTGGCGACCCGGGTCTCAATGCCGGTCAGGTAGCGGGGCAGGTGACTGAGCTGGGTGTAGCCGGTTTTCGCCACGAACCCCGGGTAGACGAGCTGTTCCAGCTGACTCCGGACGTCGTTCAGCGCGGTGATCAGGGCGAGGCTGGTGGAGCCCTTGAGTTGCTTCTCGATCCGGCGGGTGCTGGACAGGATCCTTTCAACCGTGGCGGTGACAGTGAAGACCGTGTCGATGAGTTCGGCCCGCACGGTTTCGTAAAGGGAGTTGAACTCGGCCTCGGTCCAGGGCAGTGCCTCGGGGGTCAGCTTGTCGACCGCCGCGAGTGTGCAGTCCTCGATCAGTCCCGCAACGCTGCCATGCGGGTTCTGGCTGAAGGTGAGCTTCTCGGCGTTGCTGAGATGCTCCAGCACATACTTGGCGGGGCTGGGAACGCGCACCACGAGGAGTCGGATCACTCCGTCGCGCATTGACGCACCCTGCTCGGCCGGGTTGGGGAAGACGGCGAGTCCGGCGGCGGTACCCTCGTCGGTCAACGCCGGGTAGCCCGTCACCGTGTGTCCGTTCACCAGCCGGGTCACCTGCCGGGGAAGGTCGCCAAACGTCCACGACGTCAGGCCGGACCGCTCGGTGATCCCGATGCCCACGGGATGGGCTGGCTGGGACTGCGCCGGTTGGGACTTTGCTGCTGACGTCGCGCGGGCGGGTGCCTTTGCCGGCCGGGTGGTAGCGGGTGTGGCACCGAGGGATTCGGCAATCGCGCGGCGTGTTTGCGGCGCCAGTCGTTCCTGCAGGGCGGCAAGGTCGGTCCCCTCGTCGAGGATCTTGCCCTGGCCGTCAATCACCTGGAAGCTCATCAGGAGGTGTTCGGGAAGGACGCTCCGGTTCCACGACCCGGGGGCGATGACGTGGCCCTTCAACCGGCGGAGTACCAGTTCCAGGGACTCCTCAAGGTCGGCGCGTGCCGGGTCGAAGTCGGTGTGCAGCGCAGCGACGGCGCTGCGCGCCACATCGGGGGCGGGGATGAAGTTCTTGCGGACCTGCTTGGGTAGCGACTTGATCAGGGCTGTCACCAGTTCCACCCGGAGCCCCGGAATCTGCCAGTGGAACGGCCGGGCGTCGAGTTGGTTCAGGAACACCACGGGAATTTGCACCGTCACGCCGTCGGACGCGCCCTGCACACCGGGGGAGAACTCGTAGCTCAGCGGCAGTTCGAAGCTTCCCTGGTGCCAGATTTTGGGGAACGCTGATTCGTCCAGGTCGCTGTTTTCGGCGAGCAGGTCACCGGGCAGGAAGTCGAGCAGGTCCGGCTGGCGGTGACGGGTGTCCTTCCACCAGGAATCGAAGTGCCGCTCGGACACCACCTCGGGTCCTACGCGGGCGTCATAGAACTCGAAGAGGGTCTCGTCGTCGACCATCAGGTCGCGGCGGCGCAGCCGGTTTTCCAGCTCCTCAATCTCAGCGAGGCGTGCCTTGTTGCGGTGGAAGAATTTGTGGTGGGTTTTCCAGTCGCCCTCGACCAGGGCATGCCTGATGAACATGTCGCGGGCAACCTCGCGGTCGATCCGCCCATAGTTGACCCGGCGCTGCGGGATGATCGGGACGCCATACAGGGTGACCTTCTCATGGGCCATCACCGCCCCCATCTTCCGGGACCAGTGCGGCTCGCTGTAGCTGCGCTTCACCAGGTGCGGCGCCACGTCTTCGGCCCAGAGGGGGTCGAATTTGGCGGCCACCCGCGCCCAGAGGCGTGAGGTCTCCACCAGTTCGGCCGCCATCACCCAGTCGGGCGACTTTTTGAACAAGGCGCTGCCGGGGAACACAGCGAACCGGGTACCCCGCGCACCGGCATACTCACGCTTGCGCTGATCGTAGAGGCCGATGTGGCTGAGCAGGCCCGCGAGCAGGCTGATATGGATTGCGGTGTCGTTGCCCACCGGGTCGACGGGGTCGGGCGAGAGGGTGATCCCCAGCGGTTTGGCCAACTGGCGAAGCTGGGCGAACAGGTCCTGCCACTCGCGGACCCGCAGATAGTTGATGAACTCGTTGCGGCACAGTTTGCGGAACTGGGTCGACGACAGTTCCTTCTGCTGTTCCTGCAGGTACCGCCACAGGTTCAGGTATCCGGTGAAGTCCGAATTCTCGTCGAGGAACCGTTTGTGCATTGCTGTCGCGGTTTGCAGCTTGGCGCCCTGATCGGCCTGTGGACGCTCACGCGGATCCTGGATGGTCAGGGCCGCGGCGAGGACCATTACTTCCTTGGCGCAGCCACGCTGGCCGGCCTCCACGATCATGCGGCCCAGCCGCGGGTCAACCGGCAGCTGGGCGAGTTTCCGGCCAACTGCCGAGATGCCTCCCGAAGCCTCCAGCGCACCGAGCTCCTTCAGGAGCGTGACGCCGTCGTTGATCGCCTTCGAGTCCGGAGGCTCAACAAAGGGGAAGTCGGCGACATCCTTCGGCCCACGGGTGACGCCCATGGCGGTCATTTGCAAGATGACCGCCGCCAGGTTGGTACGCAGGATCTCGGGGTCGGTGAACGGGCGGCGGGCCTCGAAGTCCTCCTGCGAATAGAGGCGGATGGCGATGCCATCCGAAACCCTGCCGCAGCGGCCGGAGCGCTGGTTGGCGGAAGCCTGGGATACCCGCTCGATCGGGAGCCGCTGCACCTTGGTGCGGTGAGAGTACCGCGAAATCCTGGCGGTACCCGTATCAATCACGTACTTGATCCCGGGAACGGTCAGGGAGGTTTCAGCAACGTTGGTGGCGAGGATGATCCTGCGTCCCGGGCCGGAAGGCTTGAAGACCCGGTGCTGTTCCTGCAGCGACAATCTGGCGAACAACGGCAGGATGTCGGTGCCCTTCAGCCGTGGGTTGACCTGCACCCGGGCGCGGAGGGCATCGGCGGCGTCACGGATCTCGCGCTCACCGGAGAAAAACACCAGGATGTCGCCGGGTGCTTCCCGAGCCAGCTCGTCGACGGCGTCGCACACGGCGTCAAGAGGGTCGCGGTCCTCCTCCTGATCGCCCGGGTCGGCGCTGTCGTCAGCCTCGCCGGCCGGCTGGGTCAACGGGCGGTACCGGATTTCCACCGGGTAGGTCCGTCCGGAAACCTCGATGATCGGTGCAGGCTGCTTGACGCTGACGGCCTCGTCGGCCGCGAAGTGCGCGGCGAAGCGTTCAGGATCGATGGTGGCCGAGGTGATGATGAGCTTCAGGTCGGGTCGCTGCGGGAGGATCCGCTTCAGATACCCGAGGATGAAGTCGATGTTGAGGCTGCGCTCATGGGCCTCGTCGATGATGATGGTGCTGTACTTTTTCAGCAGTCGGTCGTGCTGGATTTCCGCCAGCAGGATGCCATCGGTCATCAACTTGATCTTGGTGCTGCGGCTGACCTCGCCGGTAAACCGCACCTGGAAGCCCACTTCGGCCCCCACCTTGACGTCCAACTCCTCGGCAATACGTTCCGCAACGGTGCGGGCGGCGAGGCGTCGTGGCTGGGTGTGCCCGATCAGGCCGTTTTCGGCGAGTCCCAGTTCCACACACATTTTCGGAATCTGGGTGGTTTTGCCGGAGCCGGTCTCGCCAGCAATGATCGTCACCTGGTTCGCGGCGATCGCGGCCATAATGTCAGCGCGTCGCTCGGAAACCGGCAGTTCAGGGGGATAGGAGATAGTCAGTGCCATGATTGGTTCCAATTCTAGGCGGTAGGACTATCTCCTGATGCCCTGGTCAACCGGGCCGCCGCCAACCGGGCCCGCTCACGCATTTGCGGCGGTTCCAGGATCTCGAACTCGAGCTCCAGCGCCACCAGATGCATCAGCGGCCAGTCGAGCGAGTCGAAGCCTGCCCTCATCAGGGTGTGCTCCTCGCCGTCGCTCTGGAGTTCGGCGGTATCCGGGGACACCTTTTGTGACACCTCGTTGATGTTGCCGGTCAGCCGCACGACGACGTCGTACTGGTAAGGGAAACGCGTAATTGACTGCTGCACATACAGGGCGAGATCACGGGCCGGGAGTGGGCGCGGGGTGAAGCGCTCCCGCTGCGCCGGAACGCTTTGACACCGGTCCACCCGGAACGTCCGCCAATCCTCACGCATCGTGTCCCAGGCCACCAGGTACCAGCGTCTACCGGTGTCCACGAGTCGGTAGGGCTCAACGAGTCGCCGGGAAGACTCGCCATCCTGGCGGGAGTACCGGAACACCACGGTACGTCGTTCGGTGATGGCTGCGGACAGGGCGGTGAGGATCTCGGGCCGGACCGGTGTGCTCACCGCCGCCATCCTGGTGACGGCGCTTCGCAGCCCGGCGAACCGCGGTCGGAGTCGGCTGGGGAGCACTTGCTCCAGCTTGGTGAGCGCCCGCACCGATGCCTCGCCGATTCCGGCGACGGGGCTAGCCGTGACGGCGCTGAGGCCGAGGGCGACGGCGAGTGCCTCGTCGTCGTCGAGCAACAACGGAGGCAGCTGCGCGCCAGCGCCCAACTGGTAGCCCCCGGCGACGCCGGGGGAGGCATGGATGGGATAACCCAGGGTGCGGAGCTTGCCGATGTCCCGTCGGACGGTGCGCTCGGTCACGTCCATCCGGTCCGCCAGTGCTGAGCCGGTCCACTCGCGGCGCAGCTGAAGCAGGGAAAGCAAGTGGAGCAGCCGCGCCGAAGTTTCCAACATGGCTCCAAAATACTCCTCAACCAGGTCAGTAGCTGTCCTGAATCGACCCTATTTCAGCCGAAGACAGCAGCAACGAATCGACCGGGCAGCTTCGGGGGTGCGGGGGCAGTGCAGTGCTGGAGTCTCACGGCCAGACCTGGCCGGTTAAAGCAGTCAACCCCCAGATTTCGGTGAAATCTGGGGGTTGTTCTGTGCCCTCGATAGGATTCGAACCTACGACCTTCTGCGCCGGAGGCAGACGCTCTATCCCCTGAGCTACGAAGGCGGGATGCCGGTCAGACCGGCCCCGAAATGGGACTCACTGAGCTTATCAGGGAAGCACCCCTGGACGAAAACCCCTGGCCCGGTCCCGTGTGGTGGGCGCCGCTGCGTCACAGAAATGGCCGCAGCGGCGTGCGCCGTTATGCTGGATGGGTGACTCCTGAAGAACTCTCTGCTGCCATTTCCGCATGCCTGAAAGACGCCGTCGCCGCGGGCGAATTCGACGTCGAGCTTCCCTCTGAGGTGCGGGTGGAGCGACCACGGAGCCGGGAACACGGAGACTGGGCCACCAATATTGCCCTGCAGCTGTCCAAGCAGGCGGGGATGAACCCGCGCGAGTTCGCCCAGCTCCTCAGCGGACGGCTGGAACAGCTCGACGGCGTCAAGACCGTGGCGATCGCCGGTCCAGGCTTCCTGAACATCACCCTCGATGCCGCCGCCGCAGGTGAACTGGCCCGCTCAATCGTCGACGCCGGGGCCGGCTATGGCACCAGCGGGCTCATGGCCGGCACCAAGATCAACCTCGAGTTCGTGTCGGCCAACCCCACCGGACCCATCCACCTGGGCGGCACCCGCTGGGCCGCCGTCGGCGACGCGCTTGCCCGCCTGTTTCAGTCCCAGGGCGCCGCGGTGACCCGCGAGTACTATTTCAACGACCACGGCGCCCAGGTGGAACGGTTCGCCCGCTCGCTGTGGGCCAGCGCCAAGGGCGAGCCATCACCCGAGGACGGGTACGGCGGCGCCTACATCGATGACATCGCTGCCCGGGTCCTGGTGCTCGATCCAGCCATCCTCGACCTGGAGCAGGACGATTCGGTCGAGCGGTTCCGTGAGCTCGGGGTCGACCTGATGTTTGGCGACATCAAAAAGTCGCTGCACGACTTCGGTGTCGATTTCGACGTCTACTTCCACGAGCACTCCCTTTTCCAGGACGGATTCGTCGAAGGCCTGCTGGAGAAACTGAAAACCTCGGGCAACCTGTTCCTCGAGGACGGGGCCTGGTGGTTACGGTCCACGGAGTTCGGCGACGATAAGGACAGGGTGGTCATCAAATCGGACGGCGCCCCCGCCTACATCGCCGGCGACATTGGCTACTTCGTCAATAAGCGCCGCCGCGGCTTCGACCTGAACATCATCATGCTCGGCGCCGACCACCACGGGTATGTGGCCCGGCTTAAGGCAGCAGCAGCCGCGCTCGGTGATGACCCGGACACCGTCGAGGTGCTGATTGGGCAGATGGTCAACCTGATGAAGGACGGCGTCCCCGTCAGGATGTCCAAGCGCGCCGGCACCGTCGTCACGCTCGAGGACCTGGTCGACGCCGTGGGTGTCGACGCCGCCCGCTACACCCTGGCCCGCTTCTCGGCGGATTCGAACATCGACATCGACCTTGACCTGCTGACCCGGCGCACCAACGACAACCCGGTCTTCTATGTCCAGTACGCTCACGCCCGGACCCACGCGGTGGAGCGCAACGCGGCCGCGGCAGGGGTGGATACGAGCGCGTTCGACGCCTCCGAACTCAGCCACCCCACCGAGGGCGAACTGCTGGCGGCGCTCGGCCAGTTCCCCGGCATGGTGGCCCAGGCCGCAGCCTTCCGCGAACCGCACCGGGTGGCACGCCACATCGAGGTCATCGCGGGCACCTACCACCGCTGGTACGACGCCTGCCGCATCGCGCCGCTCGGCGATGAGCCGGTCACCGACCTGCACCGCACCAGGCTGTGGCTGAACAACGCCACCCAGCAGGTGCTCGCCAACGGCCTGGGGCTGCTTGGCGTATCGGCACCGGAGCGGATGTGACGATGGGAAACGGACCTGAAGTGAACCTGAATAACGCCTCACCGCTGGCCCCCGGTTGGCTCAGCTACCCCGACAACATCAACCGGCTGAACCCCGCCCTGTGGGCTCACGACGTCGACCGCGCCGGTGACGAGCTCACCATCAGTGGCCTGAGGGTCAGTGATCTCGCCGAGCAGTTCGGCACGCCGCTGTTCGTCGTGTCCGAAGACGATTTCCGGACCCGCGCCCGGAGCTTCAAGGACGCGTTCGACGCCGCGTTTGCCGACCTTTGCGGGGGAGTGGACGTCTACTACGCGGGGAAATCGTTCCTCTGCACAGAAATAGCGCACTGGGTGGCTGAAGAGGGCCTACGCCTTGACACCTGCTCGGGCGGGGAGCTTGCCATCGCCATGCGCGCGGGAATTCCCGGTGAACATCTCGGCCTGCACGGGAACAACAAGTCCGACGCCGAACTGGGCCGTGCGCTTGACCTGAAGCTGGGGCGCATCGTGGTGGACAGCCTCCCCGAACTCGAACGGGTGGCAGCCCTCGCCGCCGCCCGCGGCACCACCGCCAACGTGATGCTCCGGCTGACCCCCGGTGTCCACGCCTCCACCCACGAGTTCATTGCAACCGCCCACGAGGACCAGAAATTTGGGCTGTCACTGGCCGACGGCGAGTCCTCACCCGCAGCTCAGGCCGTCGCCGCGGCGCTGGGCCACGAAACGGTCAACCTGCTCGGCGTCCACTGCCACATCGGGTCACAGATTTTCGAGCCCGAGGGTTTCGAACTCGCGGCACGCAGGTTGCTCGCCTTCCTGGCGGACGTTCGGGACCGCCACGGCGTGGAGCTGCCCGAACTGGACCTCGGGGGCGGCTATGGGATTGCCTACATCGAAACCGACAAACCACGCCCACCGGCAGAGATCGCCGTGGCGATGGCCGACGTCGTGCGTTCCACCTGCGCCAAACTGGGACTGCGCGTCCCACGGATTTCCATTGAGCCGGGTCGCGCGATCGTAGGTTCAACAACGTTCACCCTGTACACCGTGGGGACGACCAAAACCGTGAGGGTCGACGTCGAGGGTGGCGACACTGCGCCCCGGCGTTATGTGTCGGTGGACGGTGGGATGAGCGACAACCCCCGCCCGGTCCTCTACGACGCCGACTACTCGGCGGTCCTGGCCTCCCGCTCGTCGGATGCCACCGGCGTGCTTTCCCGCGTGGTCGGAATGCACTGCGAGAGCGGCGACATTGTGGTCAGGGATGTCTACCTCCCCGTGGACACCGATGCCGGTGACCTGGTGGCCGTGCCGGGCACCGGCGCTTACTGCTGGGCGCTGTCCAGCAACTACAACTGGGTGGCCCGCCCGCCAGTGATAGCAGTCCGGAACGGCCAGGCCAGACTGATTGTGCGCGGCGAAACCGAGGACGACATCCTGGCCCGCGACATCCCCCGCACCACCAACTGATTGCAGGAGCGACACTATTTCATCTGATACAGCTTCGAACACCGACTCCATGTCGACACTTCGGATCGCCTTGCTGGGCTGCGGCAACGTGGGATCCCAGGTGGCGCGCATCCTGCTCGAGGACGCCGACGCGCTGGCAGCGCGTACCGGCGCCCGGCTTGAATTGACCGGAATTGCAGTGCGCAGCATTGACGCACCCCGCGACGTCGACCTGCCGCGCGAACTTTTCACCACCGACGCCGAGTCACTGGTCGAGGGCGTCGACATTGTGATCGAGCTGATGGGTGGAATTGAACCCGCCCGGTCCCTGATCCTGCGGTCGATCGAACACGGCGCCACGGTGGTCAGCGGCAACAAGGCGCTGCTCGCCCTCGACGGGCCCACCCTCTACGAGAAGGCCGACGCCGCAAGGGTCCAGCTTTCCTACGAGGCGGCGGTCGCTGGTGCGATCCCCATTCTGCGGCCCATCCGGGACAGCCTGTCCGGTGACCGCATCACCCGTGTACTGGGCATCGTCAACGGCACCACCAACTTCATCCTTGACCAGATGGACACCACCGGCGCCCAGTTCGACGATGCCCTGGCCGAAGCGCAGCGCCTGGGGTATGCCGAGGCTGACCCGACTGCCGATGTGGAGGGTCACGACGCCGCGGCCAAGGGCGCCATTCTCGCGTCCCTGTCCTTCCACACACGATTTGCCCTGGAAGACGTCTACTGCGAAGGCATCACCAAGGTGACCGCCGCGGATATCGCCGCAGCCAAGGACGCCGGGTTTGTCATCAAGTTGCTGGCCATCGCCGAGTTGCTGCCGAGAGACGACGCCGACGGCGCTGGCACCGAGGGCGTCAGCGTCAGGGTGCACCCGACCCTGCTGCCCCGCGATCATCCGCTGGCCGCAGTCCATGGTGCCTTCAATGCGGTGTTTATCGAGGCCGAAAACGCGGGCGAACTGATGTTCTACGGACAGGGGGCCGGTGGTACCCCCACCGCGTCCGCGGTGCTGGGCGACGTTGTCAGCGCTGCGCGCCGCCTGGTGTTGGGCGGTCCCGGCCGGACCGAAACCACCACCGGCCATGTCCCGTCCATGAATATCGACGCAGTCCGCACGAGCTACTCCATCGGGCTCGACGTCGCTGACCAGCCAGGAGTCCTGGCGCGGATCGCACAGTTGTTCGCCGAGCAGGGCGTGTCCATTGAAACCCTGCGGCAGAGCATCCATCCCGCGGACGACCCTGGCCAGGCGACGGCTGAACTTCGCATCGTCACCCACCGCGCTACCGAAGCGGCCCTCGCCGCAACAGTTGAACAGATCCAGCACCTCGCCGTGATCAACTCGGTGACCAGTGTCCTTCGAGTGGAAGGAGCCTAAGTGGCTCACCAATGGCGCGGCGTTATCCGCGAATATGCAGATCGTTTGCCCGTGACAGAATCCACCCAGGTCATCACCCTCGGCGAGGGTGGGACACCGTTGGTCCCGGCCAAGGCGCTATCCGAACTGACCGGGTCGCAGGTGTTCCTCAAGGTGGAGGGAATGAATCCCACTGGCTCCTTCAAGGACCGCGGAATGACCATGGCCATTACCGCTGCGATTGAATCCGGGGCCAAGGCCGTGGTCTGCGCCTCCACCGGAAACACCTCCGCCTCGGCTGCGGCCTACGCCACCCAGGCGGGCATCACCTGTGCAGTGCTGGTTCCGGACGGCAAGATTTCCATGGGCAAACTGAGCCAGGCCATCGCCCACGGCGCTGAACTGCTGCAGGTCAACGGCAACTTCGACAACTGCCTCGATGTCGCTCGTAAGCTTGCCGAGGCGTACCCGGTGTTCCTCGTCAACTCGGTCAATCCCGCGCGTATCGAAGGCCAGAAGACCGCAGCCTTCGAGGTGGTCGACGTCCTGGGTGACGCCCCCGACTATCACCTGCTCCCGGTCGGCAACGCCGGCAATATCACTGCCTACTGGAAGGGCTACAAGGAATACTCCGAGCCCTACGCCAACCCGCACCTGGTCGGTGACAGCACAGTGCTCGCCCCGGTCGCCACCAAGCGTCCGGTGATGTGGGGCTTCCAGGCCGAGGGCGCCTCGCCGTTGGTCAAGGGCCACCCGGTGACCGAGCCGGACACGATCGCGACGGCCATCCGGATCGGCAACCCGGCCTCCTGGGACCAGGCGATTGCAGCGCGCGACGAGTCCGGTGGGCTGATTGAAGCCGTCACCGACGAGGAAATCCTCGAAGCGCACCGCTGGCTGTCGGCACGAGAGGGAGTCTTCGTGGAACCGGCATCGGCGGCCGGTGTTGCTGGCCTGCTGAAAAAGCATGCGGCAGGGTTGGCGCCGGTGGGTAAGACCATCGTGATCACAGTGACTGGTCATGGCCTCAAGGACCCCCAGTGGGCGTTGAAAGCTGCCGACGGGTCCGACGTCGAGCCCACCAAAGTGGATTTCGACGTCGTCAGCGTCGCGACAGCGTTGGGCCTTGAGGATACTGCGGGTGAGTGAACGGGTGTCCTCGCCAGCGGCCGAACGGTGGGCTACCGGCACCAGGATGGTGGCGGCAGGCCAGGCGGCAACGATCAGCGTCCCCGCGACGAGCGCCAACCTGGGGCCGGGATTCGACACCCTTGGCCTTGCCGTTTCGCTGTTCGACACTGTCACGGTGCGGACCACCACCAGCGGCACCGTCACCGTCACCGTGACCGGCGAGGGCGCAGGGGATCTCCCCGGCGATGAAACCCATCTGGTGGCCCGCACGCTGCTCGAGACGCTCGAACGCTCAGGGTTCGGCTGCCCGGGGCTCGAGTTGGAGACGCAGAACCTGATCCCGCACGGCAGGGGGCTCGGGTCGTCGGCCGCAGCGATCGTCTCGGCCGTGCTGGCCGCCAATTTCCTCCTGCCTGACGCCGACAGGATGGACTCGGCTGGGCTGCTCCAGCTGTGCTCGACCCTTGAGGGCCACCCCGACAACGTGGCGCCTGCCCTGCTGGGTGCGTTGGCCATCTCCTGGGAAACCGGAAGGGTCTTCCGCAGTACCCGGGTGCCGGTGCACCCCTCCATCATTCCGATAGCCGCCGTTCCTGCCACCAGCCTGTCGACCGAGACGGCGCGGGCGCTGCTCCCGACGTCTGTCTCGCATGCAAGTGCCTCCTCGAACGCGGGCCGTGCGGCGCTCCTGGTGCACGCCTTGTCCCGGGAGCCCGAATTCCTGCTGGATGCCACCCAGGATGCGCTGCACCAGGATTTCCGTGCCCAGGCAATGCTGCCCAGCGCCACTCTGATGCGGCAACTGCGGGCGCAGGGGTTTCCGGCAGTGATTTCCGGGGCAGGCCCAACGGTGATGACCTTCGCAACCAGCGACGCCGAGGCCAGGACCGTTGAACAGCTCATCCATTCGCTGACCGACGAGTCAACCAACGAGAATTCCTCGACCGAGTGGCGCGTCCTAAAGCTGACCGTGGCCCCCGAGGGTGCTAAACTGGTGGTGCACCAACGGAAATGAGCTGTGACCCATCTCAACTGTCGTTACTGTTTCAAACAGTCGCACTGTGGCAGGATGGTTTACTGTTCAGCTGAGTGCTTCTGCTGATCTGGCCGTCATTTTCTTTTGACCGCCGCAAAGCTGCATGGTTATCAGCAGTCGCATCACCCCCGGTGTAACCTCCCACGAATGACAGAGTGCCAGCGGTTTGAAGATAAACCGACAGCCTACTTACTTCTGAAGGTTCCCAGCACGCACGGCCAGGTCGGACTCTTCCGGCAGGACCGAACCCTTTCCGACCAAAATGTATGACGGCGGCGGGGCTAACCAAACGCGGTCCACTTCAGAGTTGGACCGCCCGACGAGGGGGAAGGATCCTTCGTGACTGAAACCACTGACCTGTTATCAGGTGTGGACACATCAAACGCCGGCACAGCCGACGCTCCCGCTTCCAAAAGCTCCGGCCTTGCCGGGCTGAAGCTCGCCCAGCTCCAGGCTCTCGCCGGTCAGTTGGGCATCACCGGCGGTTCCAGGATGCGCAAAGGCGACCTGGTATCGGCCATCTCAGATCATCAGCGTGGTTCTGCGGTAGCGGATCGTCCCAAGGACGCCGCCCCGACAGAGGGGAACGGTGCCGCACAATCGGAAGCCAGCCAGTCAAACGGCTCCGCCCGGTCTTCGCGCCGTTCATCCAGCCGTGCCACCAGCAGCGACGCTGACACTGCAGCCGAGCCGGCACAGGATAGCGACGGCGCTGCAGCAGAGCAGACGGAGCGTCCATCGCGCACCCGGAACCGGAACCGGCGTGCCGGATCTGACGGAGTCGTGAGCCTGCCCGCCGCCGAGGCAACCCAGGCTGATGCGGCTGCCGCCTCAACCGGCGACGATGCGCAGACCGCAGACGGCTCCAACAGCCGTGACAACGGCGGCGGTGACACCAACGGCCGTGAGAACACTGGCCGCGATAGCGGTGGCGAACGAGGCCGTGGCCGCGCTCCCCGGGAAAACCGGCGTGGACGTCGCGGCGAAGAGCGAACCGACAGCACCACGACCGAGTCTTCCGAGACGTCGTCGTCGGATGATTCCTCGCGAGGAACTGACCGGAACAGCACTGACCGGAACAGCACTGACCGTAACAACGCTGACCGGAACAATGCTGACCGGAGCGCCCAGGGCACCGGAGAGTCGAATGACTCCAACGACCAGAACGAGTCGAACGGCCGCACTGACCGTGGCGGACGCAACCGCAACGATAACCGGAACGACAACCGGAACGACGGCAACGACAACCGGACCAACAACCGGAATGACGGCAACGAGAACCGGGAAGACGACGGGCGAGGGCGCAACCGCAACCGCCGCAACCGGAACTCCCGCGATGACAGCGGAAACGATCGCAACAACAACGATCGCGGTAACAGTAATGACCGCGGTAACAGCAATGATCGTGGCAACGATCGTGGCAACCGCTTCCGCGACCGCAACGACCGGAACGATCGTCGTCGGAACCGCAACCAGAACCCCGAGGTCGACGACGTCGAGGTCACCGAGGACGACGTCCTGCTGCCCGTCGCGGGCATCCTGGACGTCTTGGAAAACTACGCGTTCGTGCGGACCTCCGGCTACCTGCCCGGTCCCAACGACGTCTATGTTTCCCTCGCCCAGGTCAAGAAGCACAACCTGCGCAAGGGCGACGCAGTGGTGGGTGCCATCCGCGCCCCCCGCGACGGCGAGAACCAGAACAACACCCGGCAGAAGTTCAATGCGCTGATCCGCGTGACCTCGGTCAACGGCAAGCCAGCCGAGGAACTCAAGGACCGCGTCGAGTTCGCCAAGCTGGTGCCGCTGTACCCGACCGAACGCCTGCGTCTCGAGACCGAGGCCAAGAAGATCGGCCCCCGCGTCATCGACCTGGTTGCGCCCATCGGTAAGGGCCAGCGTGGCTTGATCGTTTCCCCGCCCAAGGCGGGCAAGACGCTCATCCTGCAGGCTATCGCCAACGCGATCACCATCAACAATCCCGAGGTTCACCTCATGATGGTGTTGGTCGACGAACGGCCCGAGGAAGTCACCGATATGCAGCGCACGGTGAAGGGTGAGGTCATTGCCTCGACCTTCGACCGTCCTGCCGATGACCACACCACCGTCGCCGAACTCTCGATCGAGCGCGCCAAGCGCCTGGTCGAGATGGGAATGGACGTTGTGGTGCTCCTCGACTCCATGACCCGCCTGGGCCGTGCCTACAACCTGGCTGCGCCAGCCTCGGGACGTATCCTCTCCGGTGGCGTCGACTCGGCAGCGCTTTACCCGCCGAAGCGTTTCTTCGGTGCCGCGCGCAATATCGAGAACGGTGGCTCGCTCACCATTCTCGCCACTGCACTCGTGGAGACCGGATCCAAGATGGACGAGGTCATCTTCGAGGAGTTCAAGGGCACCGGCAACATGGAACTGCGCCTGTCCCGGAACCTCGCTGACAAGCGGATCTTCCCAGCGGTGGACGTCAACGCGTCCGGTACCCGTCGCGAAGAGAAGCTGCTGTCCCCGGACGAGGTCAAGATCATGTGGAAGCTGCGCCGGGTCCTTTCCGGACTGGGCGAACAGCAGTCACTTGAATTGCTGACCAACAAGATCCGGGAGACGCAGTCGAACGTCGAGTTCCTGATGCAGGTCCAGAAGACCACATTGGGTTCCAAGAACGACGACGACTAGCAAGCTACCCGCCGCCCACGCCCTACCGGTTCGCCGGACGGTGCGTGGGCGGCTGTGCTTAACCAAACGAGTCAACAGAAATGACGGGTAAACCGCCCGAAATGGGTTATATCTGTTGAATGGAATCCGTTCGAAAGAGGAATTGCCCAGATGTTTGAGTCGATCCAGAACCTGCTCGATGAGCACGCCGAGCTGCAGCTACGGCTCTCTGACCCGGCAGTGCACTCCGACCAGGTGCTGGCCCGCAAGCTTGGCCGCAGGTACGCTGAGCTGAGCGGTATTGTCGACGCGCACACCAAGTGGGAAGCGCTCAAGGACGACCTTGAGGCAGCTCAGGAGATGGCTGACGACCCCGAGTTCGCCGCTGAAGTTCCGGTCCTTGAGGAACAGCTCGCCGCCGCCCAGGAACGGCTCCGCCGTCTGCTGATCCCGCGAGACCCGAACGACAGCCGCGACGTCATCATCGAGGTCAAGGGTGGTGAAGGCGGCGACGAGGCAGCCCTGTTCGCCGGCGACCTGCTGCGCATGTACACCCGGTACGCCGAGACGCGTGGCTGGAAGACCGAGATCATTTCTGCCAACGAATCCGACCTCGGCGGGTACAAGGATGTCCAGATGGCGATCAAAAGCTCCTCCAACGAGCCGGGGGAGGGTGTCTACGCCCGCCTCAAGTTCGAAGGCGGCGTGCACCGGGTCCAGCGGGTCCCGGTCACCGAATCGCAGGGCCGGATCCACACCTCGGCAGCAGGAGTGCTCATCCTGCCCGAAGTGGATGAGCCAGAGGAAGTGGAGATCAGCCAGAACGATCTCAAGATCGACGTCTACCGTTCCTCCGGACCGGGCGGCCAGTCGGTGAACACCACCGACTCGGCTGTGCGGATCACCCACCTCCCCACCGGCATCGTGGTGGCCATGCAGAACGAGAAGTCGCAACTGCAGAACCGTGAGGCAGGCATGCGGGTGCTCCGGTCCCGTATCCTCGCCCACCAGCAGGCGCAGATCGACGCCGCGAACTCGGATATCCGCAAATCGCAGATCCGCACCATGGACCGCTCCGAGCGCATCCGCACCTACAACTACCCCGAGAACCGCATCGCTGACCACCGCACCGGCTACAAGGCCTACAACCTCGACGCGGTGATGAACGGCGACCTGGAAGCGGTGGTCCAGGCGGGCATCGAAATGGATGAACAGTCCCGGCTGGACGCGATTGGCGAGGACGACTGAACGTCCGCTGAATCATGAACGAACAACCCCGCTCCGATGAGTCGCTCGACGCCGCCCTGGTGCGGGCCACCGGTCTTCTGAACGACGCCGGCGTGCCCAGTCCCAGCGTTGATGCTCATCTGTTGGCCGCTCATTTGCTGGGGGAGCCAGTGGGGCGGGTGAAGACCCTTGCGCTGCTGGGCGCGACGGCGCCGGCCGGGTTTTTTGAGCTGGTGGCGGAGCGTGAGCGACGGGTGCCGCTGCAGCACATTACCGGCGTCGCGTATTTCCGCCGGGTGGAGCTGGCAGTGGGCCCCGGGGCGTTTATTCCGCGCCCGGAAACCGAATCGGTGGCGCAGCTCGCCATTGATCACGCCTTGACGCTGACCCGGCCCAGGGTGGTTGACCTGGGCACCGGGAGCGGTGCGATCGCCGCCGCCATCGCCGACGAAGTGCCTGGCGCCGACGTGTACGCGGTGGAGTTCAGCCCACTGGCGTATGCCTGGGCGGAACGCAATGTGGTGAGCCGGGGCGTGACGCTGATCCTTGGTGACCTGCGGGATGCGCTGGGGGAAGAAGACGGTAGCTTCGATGTGGTGGTGTCCAATCCGCCCTATATTCCGTCGGCAGCGGTTCCCCGGGAACCCGAAGTGGCGGACCACGACCCGCAGATCGCACTGTACGGTGGCGGCGCTGATGGCCTCGAGCTCCCCAAAGCGGCGGCGCTCAGCGCTGCCCGGCTGCTCGTCCCTGGCGGCTACTTCGTGATGGAACACGCCGAGGTCCAGGCACCCGCGATTGCCGCTCTTCTGACAGCAGACTTGAACTGGACCGCGGTTCAGACCCACCAGGACCTCACCGGACGCGACCGCTCCACGTCGGCTGTGCGTAGCCACCCTGCCCATCCCCACGCACCAGTGAAAGAATAATTCTGTGACCACCAGCTATGACTGCTCCGACCCCGCCCAGCGCAGCGACGGTTTAGCCCACGCCCAACGCGCCATCGCGGCCAACCAGTGTGTGGTGGTGCCCACCGACACCGTCTATGGCATTGCCGCCGATGCCTTCTCGCCGCAGGCAGTTGCCACCTTGCTGGCGTCCAAGGGGCGGGGGAGGAGCATGCCGCCTCCCGTCCTGATTCCCCGCGTACAGACGATGGATGGCCTTGCCGCCGAGATTCATCCGGACGCGAGAAAGCTGGCCGAGGCATTCTGGCCCGGCGGTCTGACCCTGATCTTCCGCGCGCAGCCGTCACTGACCTGGGACCTGGGCGACACTCTCGGCACCGTGGCACTGCGGGTGCCCGATGATCGGGTGGTCCTGGACCTGCTGGCCTTGACAGGTCCGCTGGCTGTCTCCTCAGCCAACCGCACGGGAGCGCCGGCCGCAACCACCGCCGCGGACGCCTTCGATCAGCTGGCGGGCTCCGTCCAGGTGTATCTGGAGGGCGGCCCGCGCAGCGCCACCGCCTCAACCATCATTGATGCGACGGGTGATGAACTGCGCCTGGTCCGTGCAGGCAGCATCAGCCTGGACCAGCTACAGGTCGTGGTGCCGGCACTCAAAGACCCGGCTGAGGCTACCGATTCGCCGGAGACTGCCGGCCCGAGCGACCCTGCCGGCCCGACCGGCCCTGACGACGCCGGGACGCCGCACTCTCCAACACCCCGCTGACACGTTGCTCGACCCGGATGCCCTGGGCTGCCGCCCAACCGGGCTCCTGGGCCTGGCCAAACCACATCAGCTCCACCCGGCGCAGGCTGCCGTGGAGCCGTTCGCCGGCAAGTTTCGATACCGCGTAGCCGGCGCGCAGCAGGACGCGGCACAGCCGTCGCGGCAGCACGATGGGCGTACCACCCGCAGCCTCCAGGACAGAGCGGACGGACATCCCCTCGCTCGGCTGGAGGACGACCAACGGGACCGGTCCCTCAAAGGTGCCCACCTTGACGACAAAATCGGCCAGTGATTCGACGGACGTGACCGGCGTCGCGGCAGTACCAGGGGCTGCAACGGAAGCCAGGGGTGAGGCAGCCAACCGGGCGAGCGCCGCCGTCGTCGGCCGGTTGGCACCCTGAACCGAGGTGGCGCGGACGATGACGATGCGTGAGGCGGACGCCGCCGCCTGAAGAGCCTGCTCGCCGAGGGCCTTGCTCCGGGAATAGGCCGAAAAAGGGGCGAGGTCCAGGGACTCGTCCAGTTGGTCCCGCTGCCCCTGGACGGCAGCACTGCTGAGGTGGATTAGGCGATCGACCCCGGCCGCTGCACAGGCCTGCGCAAGGATTGTTGGCAGCAGGGCGTTCGCTCCACGCAGTTCGGGGGTATCGCCGCTGCGGGGTGCGGCCAGGCCTGCTGCGTTCACCACCACCGAAACCCCTGCCAGCGTGGCAGTGAGCCCGGCGAGGGTCGGATGGGTGGATCCCTCGGCAGCAAGCTCGGCCACCGTCGTCGCCTCGCTGCTGAGTCTGGGCGCCGGAGCGCCAGCCACGTCGAGGCCCGCGG
>NZ_ALPM01000073.1:0-17286 GCF_000294595.1 Arthrobacter sp. TB 23
GGCCGAGCCGGACCGGACAGCGTCGAGGGCTGGCTTGCCGGCCGGGGCGGGGATCCGTCGTCGTCCCATGGGGCCTAGTCCAGGAGAGCCATGACCGGTGCGGCGAGCCGAAGCTTGCCGACCGCTGCGCTGCCGCCCATCACCGGAGGGACCACCTTGCCGAGGACTGCGCTCACTTTGTCGGCGTCGACGGCGCCGGTGGCAGCCAGGAGGGTCAGGCCCACCAGCGTGGTGGCGCGGATGTTGCCGTCGAGTATTTTGAGGGCAAGGGAGACTCCGGTATCGGTGCCCATGACGAGGACGCCTTCGGCGCCGTTCTTGGAGATGATGCCCAGATCCTCCATCACTACCGAGTTTTCGCGGCCCCGGCCGTGTACGGCCCAGGGGTAGTCGAGCATCGCGGTGGCAATGGTCGCGGCGCGGGCGTCAGCGTTCTTGTCCGAGGGTGCCTTGGAGAACTTGCCGATGCCGCGGGCGAGGCCCGTCAGCGAGACGGCGGCGAGGGGCGCCCCGCAGCCGTCGACACCCCAGTGGGAAATCTTCTCTTCGGTGTACTCCTCAATGACCGCGGCGATGCGCTCCTGCAACGGGTGGGAGGGGTCAAGATACGTGGAGTGGTCCCAGTTGTTCTCGGTGCAGGCCCACAGGAAAGCGGCGTGTTTGCCGGAGCAGTTGAACGCGATGCGCTGCTTGCCCTTCTCCGTGCGGATCAGCCAGTTGCGGGCTTCCTCGTCCTGGGGCCAGTCGGCGGGGCATTGGAGGTGCTCCTCCGAGACTCCTGCCGCGCTGAGCATGGTGCGCACCACATCCATGTGCTCATGCGATCCCACGTGGCTGGCCGCGGCCAGAGCGACCTGAGGCCCACGCAACGGCACTCCAGACTGCATCGCGGCGAGCGCCTGAAAGGGCTTCAGGGTGGAGCGGGGAAAGATGGGGGCGTGGATGTCGCCGAGTTCAGTGACCACAGTGCCATCGGCGGCGAGGATCACTGCAGATCCCAGGTGGCGCGATTCGATGAAGCCGTTGCGTTCCAGGACGGCAAGTTCGACGGCGTCGGCGGAGGAGAAAGTCTGAGGCATGAGACAAGTATCGCTTATCGGCTGTCGAGGTGGAGCTTGTACCCACCGGAGGAACGGACATCCGGTGGGTACAAGGTTTGGGGAGCGCTATTCGGCGGTGAACTGCACTGACTGCCAGCCGGAGGCGCCGTTGGGCACCGTGTCGGCGCGTTCCTCGGTCTGTACGCCGTCGGGGTCGTAGGCGCGGGCGCGGACGGAGTGGGAGCCCGCTTCGACGTTGATCTCATGGGACCACTGGCGCCAGGTGTCCACCGAGGCTTCGGCGGCGAGAGTGGCTTCCTCCCAGTCGCCGTCATCGACCTGGACCTCCACCTTGGTGATGCCGCGGTGCTGGGCCCAGGCGGAGCCGCCGATGGTCGACGTCCCGGCCGACACCTGGGCGAAGGAACGGGGCACCTCGACGCGGGCCATGGTCTTGATCGGCCCCTGCTCGGACCAACCGCGGTCGGTCCAGTAGGCGGTCTTGTCGGCGAATCGGGTGACCTCAAGGTCCACCACCCATTTGGTGGCTGACACGTAGCCGTACAGGCCGGGCACCACCATGCGGACGGGGAAGCCATGCTCCAGCGGCAGGGGCTCGCCGTTCATTGAAATGGCGAGCATCGCATCGCGGTCATCCTGCAGGATCGGCAGGGGAGTGGAGGCGCTGAAACCGTCGGTACTGGTGGAAAGGACCATGTCGGCGCCGGCCGTGGGCCTGGCGCGGGCCAGCAGGTCGCGGAGCGGGTAGCCGAGCCATTTGGCGTTGCCCGCCAGATTTCCGCCGACCGGGTTGGACACACAGGTGAGGGTGATGTGGCGTTCGATCAGGTCGGCATCGAGCAGGTCCCGGAACGTGATGGTGAATTCTTCCTCGACCATGCCGTGCACCCGCAGCTCCCAGGTCTCCAGGTCGATCTGCGGCACGCTCAGCGCGGTGTCGATGCGGTAGAAGTCCGGGTTCGGGGTGACCCAGGGGACGACGCCGTCGACGCCGGACTCCACACCGGCAGGGATAGCCGGCGCGGCGCTGGCCGGGGTGGGAAACGTGAGGGCCTCCCGGGCCATGTTGACGGTATTCCGGGCGCTGGAAATGGCACGGCCGCCGGCCGCCGCGGCACCCGCGATGACTGCGGTGATGCCGGCGGCGGCAAAAAAGGTGCGGCGGCTGGTGCCGGTGGCTGGGGTGTTGGTGCTGGTCGCTTCCTGGGTGGCGTCGGCGTCGTCGCGGGTTTTATGCAGCGCACGGATCAGGTAGCGCAGGGCCAGGAGGCCGACGGCGGTCCCGATCACCGTGGGGACAGCGTCCAGCAGGGTGGCGCCGGCCCGGGAAATCACCGCCGCAACAATGACGGCGCCCATCAGGACCACGCCGGCTACACCGAGCACCCACTTCCGGTAGGCGACCACACCGAGGATGGCGGCGAGGAGGACGATGGTGACGCCCATGCCAACGAAAAGTGCCACCTTGTCGTTGGTGCCGAACGTGGCGATCGCGAAGTCCTTCAACCACGGCGGGGTGAAGTCGATGAAGGTGGAGCCGAGGGCGATCAGGGGCGCGGCACGGGCGGTCAGGAAGGAGCCAAGCAGTTCTGCCACGCCCAGCACCAGGCCGGCACTGACTATCCCAGCTAGTGCTGCCAGCATGGATTCCTTGCGCCCGGGGCGTCGTAAAGCGTTCATGCACCTTATTCGGAGTGGTGCGCCGTGCGTATGGGTTGTCACAGGGCCGATTACCCCGTCACAGCTTCGCGAGGATCCAGCCGAGACAGTACGCTGAACTACTGTGAAGGTTCTAGTGATTGGCCCCGGCGGCCGCGAACACGCCCTTGTCCGAGCACTGCTATCCGACCCGTTCGTCCACGAGGTGCATGCAGCCCCCGGCAACGCGGGGATGGGCAGCATCGTCCCCACCCACGAAGTCGACGCCGCTGACCCGGCCGCTGTGACAGCCCTGGCCCAGTCCCTGGACTCGGACCTCGTGGTGATCGGCCCGGAGGCGCCGCTCGCTGCTGGAGTAGCTGACGCACTGCAGGACGCGGGAATCCCCGTCTTCGGTCCGTCCCGGGAGGCCGCCCAGCTTGAGGCGTCCAAAGCCTTCGCCAAACAGATCATGGCCGCAGCCAACGTCCCCACCGGCATGGCCCGGGTTGCTTCTAACGCCGAGCAGGCAGCCGAGGCGCTGGACATCTTCGGCGCACCCTACGTGGTCAAGGATGACGGTCTGGCCGCCGGCAAGGGCGTCGTCGTCACCACTGACCGGGCCGAGGCGCTGGACCACGCGCAGGCCTGCTTCGACGCTGGCGGCACGGTGGTCATCGAGGAGTTCCTTGACGGCCCCGAGGTGTCCCTCTTTGTGCTCTCCGACGGCCGCAACGTGCTTCCGCTCGCCCCTGCCCAGGATTTCAAACGCATTTACGACGGCGATCAGGGGCCGAACACCGGCGGCATGGGAGCCTATTCGCCCCTCGACTGGGCGCCAGCGGGACTGGTTGACGAGGTCATCGACCGGGTGGCCCAGCCCACCATCGACGAGATGGCCCACCGCGGGACACCGTTCGTTGGAGTCCTCTATGTTGGGTTGGCCCTCACCACCCGCGGCCTTCGTGTCATCGAATTCAACGCCCGCTTCGGTGATCCCGAGACGCAGGCCGTCCTTGCCCGGCTGAAGACTCCGCTAGGCGGAGTGCTCATGGCAGCAGCCAAGGGTGGGCTGGACCAGGTTGAAAGCCTCAACTGGTCTCCCCAGTCGGCAGTGGCCGTGGTCCTCGCGTCGGAGCACTACCCCGACGCTCCCCGCACGGGCGATCGCGTCCGCGGCCTGAAGCGGGCCGAGGGGATCGACGGCGTCCAGGTGCTGCACGCCGGAACCGCCCTCAAGCACGGCAAGGTGGTATCGGCCGGTGGCCGGGTACTCGCCGTAGTCGGGCTCGGAGATGACCTGACGGCCGCCCGCGACAGGGCCTACCGTGGGATCGCCGAGCTGAGCCTCAAGGGCGGTCAGTTCCGGCGGGACATTGCGTTGAAGGCCGCGCAGGGTGAGGTGGTGGCGCCCGCTGTGGCCTCCCCGTTGTCGCCTGTCACTGCCGCGTCGGCGGCCACGCCCGCGGGGGCCTGAGCGTGACGTTCGCGCCGTCGTTCATTGACGTACCCGGGTGGGCGCACATCTATTCGGGAAAAGTGCGTGACCTGTACTCGCCCCTGACCGGACCCGATGACCGGGTGCTGGTGGTCGCGAGCGACCGGATCAGTGCCTACGACTTCGTACTGTCCTCCGAGATCCCCGACAAGGGCCGGGTCCTGACCCAGCTGAGTCTGTGGTGGTTTGAACAGCTGGCCGAGGTACCCAACCATGTGCTGTCGACCGATGTGCCGGCCGAGGTTGCTGGTCGGGCGATGATCTGCCGGAAGCTGGAGATGTTCCCGGTGGAGTGCATCGCCCGTGGGTATCTCACCGGGTCCGGGCTGCTGGAATACCGCTCGTCGGGCACAGTATGCTCGCTTCCGCTGCCGTCCGGGCTGGTGGATGGGTCGCGGCTCGAGCCGGCGGTGTTCACGCCCTCGGCGAAGGCCGCGGTGGGGGATCACGACGAGAACATTGCCTACGACGACGTCGTCGCCACCGTGGGCGCGCCCGTGGCGGAGGAACTGCGTCGGCTGACCCTGGCCATCTACGGCCGGGCCGAGGAAATTGCCCGGTCCCGGGGGATCATCCTGGCGGATACGAAGGTGGAGTTCGGGCTCTCTACCGACGGGCAGATCACCCTCGGCGATGAGGTCCTGACACCCGACTCGTCACGTTTCTGGGATGCTGCCCTGTATGCCCCCGGACAGGCGCAGCCGTCCTTCGACAAGCAATTCGTCAGGGATTGGCTCACTTCGGAGGCATCCGGGTGGGATAAGTCCTCCACCCCGCCGGAACTCCCCGCCGAGATTATCGAGAAGACCCGCGGCCGTTACATTGAGGCCTATGAGCGGCTGACGGGCCTCACCTTCGCCTAGCCTTTGCACTCCTTTTCACCAGACCAGCTCCGGCCGCCGCCTGTTCTCCCACTGGTGGGTCTCCATCACTGGGTTCTTTTGGTCGGGGTGACAGGAATTGAACCTGCGACCTCGTCGTCCCGAACGACGCGCGCTACCAAGCTGCGCCACACCCCGATGCTGCTCAGCGAACGTCAGAAACGGCCAGCAGAGCAACCTCTAAAGCGTACCCGAGCACACGAAGAAGCAAAACTAGACGAGCGTCTCCTGCCAGGCCGCATGCAGGGTCGCGAAGCGCCCGTCGCCGCCAATGAGCTCTGCCGGGGTGCCATCCTCCACCACCTTGCCGTCGTGGACCACGAGCACCCGGTCGGCAATCGACACGGTTGACAGTCGGTGCGCAATGATCAACGCGGTGCGGTTGCCCAGCAGCTTCTGCAGACCCTCCTGCACCAGCCGCTCACTGGGAATATCCAGGGACGAGGTGGCCTCATCCAGGATCAGCACCGCAGGGTTCGCCAGGAACGCGCGGGCGAAGCTGATCAGCTGCCGTTGCCCCGAGGACACCCGACCGCCACGTTTGTTGACGTCGGTGTCATAGCCCTCGGGCAGGGATGTGATGAACGTGTCGGCGCCCACCGAGCGGGCAGCCTCCTCGATCTCCTCGCGGCTTGCCTCCGGCTTGCCCAGGGCGATGTTGTCCGCCACGCTGCCGCTGAACAGGAACGCTTCCTGCGTCACCATGACGACGGCGCGCCGCAGGTCACGGGGATCGACCTCCCTGATGTCGACGCCGTCGAGAGCGATGCTGCCGCAGGACACGTCGTAGAACCGGGCGATCACTTTCGCCAGGGTGGACTTCCCGGCACCGGTCTGACCCACCAGAGCGATGGTCTGCCCGGCCGGAATCTTCAGGTCCATGGTCGGCAGGATGACCGGGCCGTCGCCGTACCGGAACTCCACGCCGTCGAACTCAATTGCTCCCCGAGGGTCTTTCAGCGGCACCGGGTTTTTCGGTGGGCGCACCGTGGGCACCTCCTCGAGCAGCCCCGACACTTTCTCCAGCGCCGCCGACGCGGACTGGAACGAGTTGTAGAACATGGCCATCTGATCGACGGGCTGGAAGAACCGCTTGCTGTACAGCAGGAGGGCGAGCAGGGCGCCGACCGCCAGAGTGCCGTCAAGGACCCGGAACCCGCCGACCAGCAGGACCACCGCAACGGTGACGTTGCCGATCAGCACCAGACCCGGCTGGAAGACGCCGTTGAGGTTGATGGACCGGACGGTGACCTTGCGGTAGTCCTCGGCCAGCTCGTCGTACTTCGAGGCGTTGACTTCCTCGCGGCGGAAAGCCTTGACGGCACGGATCCCGGTCATGGTTTCGATGAAGTGGACGATCAGCCGCGCAGACACCACCCGGGAGGCACGGAACGCGATCTGGGAGTGCTTCTGGTACCAGCGCGCCAGAAAGAACATTGGCACGGCGGCGACGAGGATCAGCAGACCCGTCCGCCAGTCCAGGACGAAGATGGTGATCGCGGTGAAGAGCATGTACATGACGCCGGAGGCGAGGGAGCTCACGCCCGAGTCGAGAAGTTCGCGCAGCGCCTCAAGGTCCGAGGTTTGCCGGGAGATGATGCGACCCGAGGTGTACTTCTCGTGGAATTCTAGGCTGAGCCGCTGGGTGTGCCTGAAGACGCGCAACCGCAAATCCAGCAGCATCGCCTGACTGAGCAGCGCCGTCGCCCGGACATACCCGGCCGTCAAAAAGGCGGTCAGGACTGCCGCGATCAGGTAGGTAAGGCCGGCGAGCCAGAGGTAGATCGGGTCACCGTCGAGCAGCGATGGCAGGGCGTTGTCGATGCCGAACGCGATGATTGCCGGGCCGGCGACCCGGGCTGCCTGCGACCCGACCACCAGGGAAATGGTCCAGATGAACTGGCGCCGGTTGGGTTTGATGAGAGACCCCAGCAGGCGGAAGGACCGCGAGCGGACCGACCTGTTCTGGGCCTTGGACAGGAGGACGTCGTCCTCGTTGGTCACGCCCGACGACGTCCCCCCGGTGGGTGCCGATCCGTTATTCGGCTGTGGTGATGTGCTCACGTGAGCGCCCCCTCGTCGTCGTTCTCGAAGTCTTCAAGCTCCGTGTCCAGATCGGTCGGGCCATCAGGGAGGCTCGCGATCACGTATCGGTAATGCGTGTTGCGTGCCAGCAGCTCGGTGTGGGTGCCGACGTCGGTCACCCGGCCGTCCTCGAGCAGGGCCACCCGGTCGGCGAGGGCAACCGTCGACGGCCGGTGGGCGACAATCAGGGTGGTGGTGTGAAGGAGAACCTTGCGCAGGCCTTCCTCCACCAGTTCCTCGGTGCGGACATCCAGGGCCGAGAGCGGGTCGTCGAGCACCAGCACCCGAGGTTTCGAAGCAATGGACCGGGCCAGGGCAATCCGCTGCCGCTGGCCGCCGGAAAGGCTCAAGCCCTCCTCCCCGATCAGGGTGTCGACGCCGTCGGGCAGCGAATATGCGAAGTGCGCCTGTGCGACCTCGAGCGCCTCAGCCAGGATCTCCTCGGCGTGTTTTCCATCCCGCGGCTCCGCGCCCATCAGGACGTTCTCTCGGACCGAGTTGGAGAACAGCGTGGTGTCCTCGAAGGCGACCGACACATGGGTGCGCAGATCGGCGATGGAGATGCTCCGCAGGTCAGTGCCGTCGATGGCGATGGACCCACCGGTCACCTCATAGAGGCGGGGGACCAGCTGCAGCAGGGTGCTCTTGCCGCACCCGGTTACGCCTACCAGCGCCATCGTCTCCCCGGCACGCATGGTGAGGTTGATGCCGTTGAGCACATCGGCGGTGCCCTCCTCAGCGTCGGGGTAGCGGAAGTGCACATCGGTGAAGGTCACTTCGCCGCGGGGATCGATCAGCCGGACCGGCTCCGTGGGATCGGTGATGGTGTTGACGGACTCCATGACCTCGTAGTGGCGGTCGATGGCCGTTTTGGCGGTGAAGGTCATGGCGAGCAGCGGGCCGATGAACTCAACCGGGGTAGCGACCACGGCGGCCGTCGCGAAGAAGGCCACCAGGGCGCCGATCGAGAGGTCACCGTTGGCGGCGAACAGCACGCCGACCACCAGTGAGGCGCCCAACGCCAGCTCGGGCAGCAGGGTGACGATCAACGAAAAGTTGGCCAGCGAGCGTGCCTTGTAGATCTCGGTCTGCCGGAGTTCCTCGGCCTGCAGGTTGAATCCTTCGAGGGCCTCACGGCTCCGGCCAAAGGCTTTCAGCACCCGGATGCCGTGGACGGATTCCTCGACGGTGGTGGCAAGGTCGCCGGCCTGGTCCTGGCTTTTCCGCGAAACCTTGCTGTAGGAGGTGCGGAACCGGAAGCCGTAGATCATGATCGGCAGCGCCGCGGCCAGGAAGATCAGGGCCAGCACCCACGAGGTGAGGAACATGATGACGACGCCGATGACCACGGTCAGCGACGTCACCACCAGCATGATCAGCCCGAACGCCATCCACCGGCGCATCAGGTTCAGGTCCGTCATGGCGCGTGAGAGGAGCTGGCCGCTACCCCAACGGTCATGGAAGGCGACGGTGAGATCCTGCAAATGGCGATAGAACGACGTCCGCATGTTGGTTTCAACGGTCGTCGCCGGGGCGATGACGAACTGGCGCCGCAGTGCAACGAAGGTTGCTTCGAGGATGCCCAGTAGCAGGACCACGCCAGCGGCAATCCAGACGGTCGACGTCGCGCCTCCGACGGCGAGGGCATCGTTGATCAGCACGCGGAAGACCTGGGGGATGGCAAGGGCCATCAGACTCGCGCCGAGCGCGCAGACGAGGCCCAGGATCAGCCGCGGCAGGATGGGCTTGATGTGTGGGTAGAGTCGGCTGAGCGATTCCCACAGGGTGGTTTGAGTCGGCATACTTCTGTCTTTGACATTTCAGAGGCGGATCTACCCGGAAGGGACATTTCGTGTCCCGTAGCAACTATCCTATGTCAGAGCTTTGCCGCTGCGTCAGCGGCCCCAAACTACCGTTCGGTGAGGGTCAGCAGCACTGCTTCGGGTCGGCAGGCAAAGCGGACCGGCGCGAACCGCGACGTCCCGATTCCCGCTGACACGTTCAGCGGTATGCTGCGTCCCTTGTGCTCCCAGTCAGTCAGGCCGCGGGCTCGCCAGGTGGGGAGGTCGCAGTTGGTGATCAGGGCGCCGTAGCCCGGAATGCAGACCTGCCCGCCATGGGTATGGCCGGCGAGAATCAGGTGCGCGCCGCCGTCGGTGAAGTAGTCCAGCACCCGCTGATAGGGGGCGTGCGCGACGGCGATCTTCAGGTGCCGCGCGTCGGAAGAAGTGCTGCTGCCCGCCGGGTAGCCGGCGTAGGAGTCGCGATCGATGTGTGGGTCGTCGACCCCGGTGAAGTCGAGCCGGAGGTTGCCCATGGCCACCGACTGCGACCGGTTGGACAGGTCGATCCAGCCTGCGTTCCCGAAGCTCCTGAACAGCTCCGCCCAGGGGAGTGCCTTCGGCTCCCGCCCGGTGCGGTGCTTCGACGGGCCAGAGAAATACCGCAGCGGGTTGTTCAACACTGGCGCAAAATAGTCGTTGGACCCGGGCACAAACACGCCGGGAAACTGCATTAGCGGGCCGAGCGCCTCAAGCAGCGGCTCGACACCCTTGTGGTGGCTGAGGTTGTCGCCGGTGTTCACCACCAGGTCCGGTTCCAGCCGGGCCAGTCCCTGCAGCCACCAGGTCTTGGCGGCCTGCCGGGGCGCCATGTGAATGTCGGAAAGGTGCAGGACCCTCAGCGGGCGGCTGCCCGGCGGAAGGATCGGCAGGGTCTCCTCCCGCAGCTGGAACAGGTTCCGTTCCACTAGGGAGGCGTACCCGAGGCCAGCTACGGCGACCGCTGCGGTTCCTCCCAACGCGATAGTAGTGGCGTCGAGCAGCTTCGATGAACCCAAGGGTTAGCCTTCGTCTTCGTTGTTGTCTGGGTCCTCTGGGCTGTTTCCCGGTGGGGGATCAGCAGGAGGGCCGCTGTTCCCTGGACTGCCCTGGTTATCCCCGGGCCTCCCGGTCTGGTTGCCGTTGCCTGGCTGGGTCTGAATGGTGGGACGCTGCGCGTTGAGCATCCGCTGCGGGGGGTCGGTGAAGGGTTCTCCCGAGTGCAGCCCAGGTATCTGCTGCATAAACCGCTCCCAGGACGGAGCCGCAATGAACGAACCATCAATTTCGGGGTAAATCTGGCCGCCGATCTGCAATTCGCCCAAGCTGACGCTGTTCGCCTTCCAGTTACCCAGCCAGGTGGCAGTTGCCATGCCCGAGTTGTACCCCATGAACCAGGTCTGGGACCGGGCATCGTTGGTTCCTGTCTTGCCGGCCATGGGAATGTCCCCGAACTCCAGGAGCTGACCCGAGCCTCGCTCCATGACAGCCTCGGTGGCGTAGTTCACTCCGCGAGCCAATTCCTCGGGAATCGCCTGTTCGCAGGCCGCTTCAGGAACGGGGAAGCTGGTGCCGTCAACGGCTACCACTTCAGTGAGCGCCCGCGGCTCACAGGTCATCCCCTCGGCCCCCAATGCCGCGTACGCGGTGGCCATCGAGAGCGGTGAAACCTCAGTTCCGCCGCCAATAAGGGCTGAAGGTGACACTGTCAACGGTGTGTAATCCCCGTCGGCGCTCTTTCCATCGTGGATACCTAGATCCGCGGCAATCTGGAACGGCATGCAGAGATCGATCTGACGTGCCGTCTCCATGGTGATGGTGTTGTACGACTGGGCCAGTCCTTCAAGGACGGTGTAGCTGCCGTAGTTGATGTCCCCGTAGTTCTGCGGTTCGTACCCGTCCTCATCAGGCAGGACGTACTTTCCGTCGGGATAGCAGCTTGCCTCCCACTCATCGAACTGGGGGTAGATCCTCTTGCGGCCGTCGATGGTGGTGTTCAACGCCCGGCCGTCTTCGAGCCAGGCAGCGACAGTGAAGGGCTTGAAGGTCGATCCGGGCTGGAATCCTCCCACACCGCCCAAGGGCTGGTTGGGGTCTCCGCCGCTGTACTGATCAACATTGAAGTTCAGCACCGAATCGCCCGGCTCGGTGCCAGGCATGTACCTGGTGTTCTGTGCCATCACCAGGATGTCGCCGGTTCCGGGTTCCATGCTGACCATCGAGTGTCCTACCGAGGGGTCGGTGGTCTCGCGGCCAGCGGTTTCATTGATGGCTGTCTGGGCAGCAGTCTGCGCCGCCGGATCGAGCGTCGTCGTGATCGTCAGCCCCGCGCGGTACAGGGTGTCCTGGCGTGCTTCAAGGGATTCGCCGTAGGCGGGATCGTTCAGGATCAGATGCGTGACGTAGTCGCAGAAGTACGGTGCCTGCTCCGCGCCGACACAGCCGCTCAGCGTGGGGGTGATGTCCAACCCGAGGTCGGTGGCGACGGCGGCGTCGTACTCTTCCTGGGTGATGTGGCTGTTCGACAGCATGGCGCCAAGCACCAAGTTGCGGCGCTCCAGGGAGCGCTCCGGGTTGAGTTCCGGACTGTAGAAGGTGGGTCCATTGACCACGCCTGCGAGGAGGGCCGCCTGCTGGATGTTCAAATCAGCTGCCTCGACGTTGAAGAAGTATCTCGATGCTGCCTGCACGCCATAGGTGGTGCCGGTGAACGGCACAATGTTCATGTAGCCCTCAAGGATTTCGTCCTTGCTGAGCTCCTTTTCGACGGCGATGGCCAGTTTTGCTTCGCGGAGCTTGTCGCCAAGAGTCTTGCCGCCGCTGAAAGTGACCGATCCGTCACCGCTCTGCAGGCTGGCATCAATCAGGACGTTGTTGACGTACTGCTGGGTGATGGTGGAGGCGCCGCGGGTGGTGTCGCTGCTGACGTTGCTCACGACGGCGCTCATGATGCCCTGCAGGTCCACGCCGCCGTGCTCGTAGAACCGGGCGTCTTCGATGGCGAGGAGGGCGTTCACCATGTTGGGGGAAACCTGGTCGAGGGTGACTGGCTGCCGGTTCTCCTCATACAGGGTGGCGATCAGCGTCCCGTCCGAAGCGAGAATCCTCGATGGCTGGGCCAGCGCCCCACGCTCGAGTTCCGCCGGCAGCTCTTCGAAGAACTGAATCGAGGCGGAAGCACCGGTACCCGCTGCCGCAGCAACTGGGACCAGTAGACCCGCAGCAAGCACCCCGCTCAAAGCACTGATTCCGAGAAACGCAATCATCTTCCCCAGGGTGGTTGCTGTGTCAAAGATCGGTGATTTACGAGCAGCCATTACTCCAGTTTACAAGCACGCGCTAGTCTGTGAACCATGACCAAATGGGAGTACTCCACAATTCCGCTCATCATCCACGCCACGAAGCAGATTCTGGACCAGTGGGGAGAGGACGGCTGGGAACTGGTGCAGGTAGTTCCCGGACCGGACGGCAAAGGCCTCGTCGCCTATCTGAAACGAGAGAAGAACCAGTCGTGACCAGCACCGACAACCCAACATCAGCTGTCGAACAGCGGCTGCTGGATCTCGGAATCACTCTCCCGGACGTCGTGCAGCCACTGGCTTCGTACGTCCCGGCAGTGGTGACGGGCAACTATGTTTTCACCGCCGGGCAGCTACCGCTTATTAACGGTGAACTCCCAGCTTTGGGCAAGGTTGGTGCCGAGGTGACGCCGGAGGCTGCGAAAGAGTACGCAGCGACCTGCGCGGTGAACGCCTTGGCCGCGATCAAGTCCCAGATCGGGGATCTGGACCGGATTAGCCGGATCGTGAAGGTGGTCGGGTTTGTCGCCTCCGATCCCAGCTTCACGGGCCAGCCTCAGGTTATTAACGGTGCGTCCGATCTGCTGGGGCAGGTGCTCGGCGACGCCGGTGCTCATGCTCGCTCCGCCGTCGGCGTCGCAGTGCTTCCCCGCGATGCGCCGGTGGAAGTCGAGATTATCGCGGAGTTTGTCTGATTCCTGTGGGCCACATTAGTAACCGCCTTTTTCCAGTTCCCGAAGACCAGTTGGGCGCAGCGCGAAGCTGGGTCGAACACGGCGAGCGGACGCCGGTCAAACCCCGCCTGGCGTCGTCGGTGGTCTTGATCCGCGATGCCCCTCCGGGGACTGAAACTTACCTTTCATACCGGCGTGGCGAATCCCCACTGGGGATCGTCGCGTTTCCCGGCGGCAGCATCGAGGAGTCCGACGACGACGACGTCGTCTGGTTTGGGCCCACCCCTGCCCAGTGGGCAAAGGCGATGGGGATCGATGACCTGTTTGTGGCGCGGCGCCACGTGGTCGGAGCCATCCGCGAACTGTTCGAGGAGACCGGTGTGCTGCTGGCTGGACCGGATGCCGTGTCCCTCGTCGACGGCAGTAGGAACCCTGAGTGGATGAAGGCCCGTGAAGACATTGCCACCCAGGAACGGTCATTCTCGGACATCCTGGCCCGCCGGGGACTGGGGCTCCGCACCGACTTGCTGAAACCGCTTGCGCACTGGCTCAGCCCCGATTACGCTCACCGCCGGTTCGACACCCACTATTTTGCGGCGGCCCAGCCGACTGGCCAGGAAGCTACGGCGCTCGCGAGTAAGGGTTTGTGGGGTGAATGGCGCTGCGCATCCAGGGAAGTCGCGAAGGCCGAAGCCACCACATTGGGCGATGAAGTGGGCCAGCCCAACACGGTGGGCCGTGCGCTGGATGAGCTGACCGTACCAGCGGTCCGTCTGATCCTGGAGAAGATTGGGTCTTCGAAGGGTTGCGTGGCTTATTTGAGTCACAAACGGCCCATGAAGGTTTATTACCCGCATCTGATGACACCCTCCGAGGAGGCGGATCCAATGCTTGAGGTCGCTTGTTCGGTGGCCACCGAGGGCGGATCCGGCCAACGCGGTCGTTAGCGTGGCCATCACCGCCCTCCCCTGGTCGGCTCAGGGCCGAACTGCCCTAGCGCGGCTTCCGGGATACCTTCGATTCCTCAAAGGGCTCATGTCCTTCCTCGATCCGCGCGAAGGCGGGGTCGTCAGCATAGGACTTCAGTCTCGCGATGCGATAAATAATCAGTGCGTAGACTGCTTTAGCCGCAATATCAGCGATGGAGTACCCGCCTTGCTTCAGGACCCATGCGTCGGCGCCTGAGATGCCAAGTAGCGGCAGCGCATATGCGAGCGGGTAGACGATCCAACTCGCGAGAAGCAGGATCCGAAGGCGACTGATGAGCTTCCGGACCTGCGGAGGCTGGCGATCAAGCGATTTCGTCAGTTCGACGAACAATACGTACAGGATGAAGATAAAGGGAATTGTGGAGAGGATCCCCCACAGGACTCTTACGCTGTCTGAGCTACTGATCTCTCCGGGGTATCCGAGCACGATCATCAGGGTCGCAGCGGGTACCAGTTTCCATAGCAGGCTGGTTTGCACTTTTCGGGCGAGGGCCAGAACTGCGATGAGTTCCACCAGCAGCAGTGGCACCGTCAGTAGCCAGTCCACATACCGGTACCCCTCGTTGAACGACGCGCCCTCAGCTTGCGCGTACGTCCCGCGTCCGCCGACAGCATCCGTGACGAATGCCTCCTTGAACGAGTCAAAGATCCGGAAGTAGTGGTAGGCAGCAATGCCGCAGACTATTGCTGCGATGACAAGTGCCTGCCGGTACCGGGGAAGGACGCGGGGAAGAACGAGGATGAGGAAAACGGCCGTGAATAGCTGTGAAGCAATAACCAGCGAGAGCAAGTTGTAGACAGTGTCGAACTGGCTCTGGGTCAGGTCATCAGGAATCATGGTTGTGCTCCTTTGCACAGAAGGTGAACCCCTGCATGGCGGCAGATGATGGAATTCATCCCGTTCCGCACGATGCGTGAAAGAATTCTACGCTGTGTAGAAACCCTAGCCAAGGCTTTTGTTCCAGCAAAAGGGAGCGTCCACATCGCGACCTAATAAAAGGCCACACAGAAAAGACCGGGAGCGTGGTGCTCCCGGTCTTTTCGTGGACTTATGAGGGTGTGATGCTAGCGGCTGCGCTGACGCAACCGCTGGATGTCGAGGATGACGACGGCGCGCGCCTCAAGGCGCAGCCACCCGCGCTGCACGAACTCCGCGAGAGCCTTATTGACGGTTTCACGGGAAGCGCCGACCAATTGGGCAAGCTCTTCCTGAGTCAGCTCGTGCGCAACGAGGATGCCGTCGGTGGCCGGACGGCCAAACCGGTCCGCCAGATCCAGCAGGGCCTTCGCAACGCGGCCCGGGACATCGGAGAACACCAGGTCAGCCAGCGACTCGTTGGTACGGCGCAGCCGGCGGGCCAAGGCCTGCAGCAGCTGGGCCGAAACCTCGGGACGCGTTTCCAGGAGGGTCCGCAGGTTCTCATTCTTCAATCCGGCGAGGCGCGTCTCGGAAACGGCGGTGGCCGTGGCCGTTCGAGGGCTGGGATCGAACAATGCCATCTCACCGAACAGCTCGCCCGGGCCAAGAATTGCCAGCAGGTTCTCGCGGCCGTCCTGCGCGGTGCGACCGAGCTTGATCTTGCCGGACACAATGAAATACAGCTGGTCGCCCTGATCTCCTTCGCGGAAGACAGATGCCCCGCGGGAGAGATCCACTTCGGTCAGCTCGTCGGTGAGTGCGGCGAAAACGTCGTCGCCCAACGAAGCGAAGAGTGGCGCGCGGCGCAGTACCTCGATGTCCATGAAATCTCCTGATAAATTGTCGGCTCATTCCATCTTGCCGTACATAACGAACTTGTGACACCTGCTACACGCGTGTTCGCCGTCGGAATAGCCTATTTGCCTCCCATTTGGGCGGAAACGCCCAGATTTCCCGCCCAACGGCCTGAAAAAAGGGGTTCAACATGCGCTCAGGAGATTGTCAGTACCGCCGGATAGACTCAGTCGGGTAACGGAGGCGTCGCGCCTCCCGATGATCAGGGAGAGCGCACGTGCCGGACTTCACCATCTTGGACATCCTGCTGGTGCTGGCACTGGTCGGGTATCTCGTTGCCGGTCTCCGCAACGGGTTCCTGGTGACCCTCGGCGGGATCGCGGGCTTCGTTGCCGGAGCGATAGCTGCGTTTTTCGCTATTCCTCTCGTCAGCGAATGGGTGCCGGACGACGCCTGGCGCCTTCCCGCCATCATCCTCACAGCATTCGTCCTGGTGGTCCTTGGCCAGGCCCTCGGCTCCCGGCTCGGTGGAGCCATTCGCCGTGCCCTCGATTTCCGTCCGATCCGGATGGTCGACCGGCTGCTCGGCGGCGTCGTGAATGTGGTGGTTGCTGCACTGGTGATGTCCATGCTGGCCTTCAGTATTGGCACGCTCGGCATGCCCTTCCTGTCCCAATCCATTGCCTCGTCACAGGTGATCAGGGGAATCGACAACCTTACGCCGTCGCCGGTTCGCACGTGGATGGCGCAGTTGCGCACCATCGCCGTCGACGACGGGATCCCCACTATTCTGGAAAGCGTTGCACCGGCTGCCCCCCTGCCAGTCCCCGAGGCGGCCGTCGACACCCCCGAGCTCGCGTCGGCTTCCCAATCGGTGTTGCGTATTGCTGGTACCGCGTTCCAGTGCGGCCAAAACCAAACCGGGTCGGGCTTCATTATTGCTCCAGGGCGGGTGGTGACCAACGCCCACGTGGTTGCGGGGGTCAACGAACCGGTGGTGGAGATTCCCGGTGGGGGAGCGCTGCCCGGCCGTATCGTCCACTTCGACGCCGTTCGGGACATCGCGGTCCTCGCCGTCGACGGTCTGGACCGTGCGCCCCTGCCCCTCGGTGAGGATCTCGCCACGGGGGACACTGCGGCTTTCGCTGGCTACCCCGCCGGTGGCCCCTTCCAAATCCAGCCCGCCAGCATCCAGAATCGCAGCGATGTCCTGGTCGCCAACATTTACGGCGCGGATCCGGCGTCAGTCAACGTGTACAGCCTGGCAGCGAATGTTCAGCAGGGTAACTCGGGCGGGCCGCTGCTGGACATGCAAGGGCGGGTGACCGGCGTGATCTTCGCAAAGTCCACTCAGGATGCGCCGGTGGGATACGCGCTGACCCTGGCAGAATTGCAGCCCATTGCCGAGCAGGCCAGCGTCTTCACTGACACGGTGTCAGCCGGTCAATGCAACAACCGCTAGGCCTTAGCCAAGCCAGTCGAGCGTCTGCCCGTGTCCGCCAGTGCGTGCTGCCGGGCTCCCATTGTGGGCGAGGACAAACAGCCGGTCCACCTCCACCTCGGCCTTAGCCATCGCACCCTCCACTCCTGGCAACACCCCGTACCCTTCGGATCTCGGCGGGCTACT
>NZ_ALPM01000073.1:17295-54958 GCF_000294595.1 Arthrobacter sp. TB 23
GGCGCGGAGCCGGTCCCGCCGTCGCACATGTTCCGGCCAGATCAGTGCTTCCAGCCAGGCGACGTCGTCGTCCTTTGCGACGTCGAACGGATTCAGGTCGAGTACGGCGCGGAAGCTGATGAGAGGTAACGACGTCGGCAGCGGCGGGTGGCCGGTGGTAGCGCAGTCCATCACCAGGGCGCCGGGCACCACTCATCATAGGTGGGGGAATATCCGCGGGTTTCGACGAGCGCGAACCGCCGGTACCACGCGGCCGTGTCGAGTTGCTCAGCCATGCCAATCCCTCCACACCAATGGGTCAACCGTCACCCTAGCGTGCTCTTAGGGGGACGGCCAGTCGACAACGCGTGACCAAATCGTGACCACATCTGTGAGGTAAATCCCATCTGAGGACATCCCCGGGGTTAGGCTCGTTCCACAGATTGCTCCGCTCCGGCGAAGCCGTCAGGGCATCACGTTACGTGCGCTGCCTCCCCACTCGTACATGAGGAGCACAACATGCAAGAAAGCGCCACACCGCCGCGCAGCTCACGCCCCGCAAAGAAGCGGGCAGCTGTGGTGACGGCCGGATTGGCAATCGGTGCGCTGTTGCTTTCCGGTTGCGTCGAAAGCCAGCGGGATGAAGGCACTGCCGACGGTGGTGAAGCGACCGTCGACTCGACGTTCGTCTTTGCTGCGTCGTCGGATCCTGCGTCCCTTGACCCCGCCTTTGCCAGTGACGGCGAGACCTTCCGGGTCAGCCGTCAATTGTTTGAGGGTCTCGTCGGGGTAGAGGCCGGCACGGCCGATCCAGCTCCGCTGCTCGCCGAATCCTGGGAAACCTCCGAAGACGGCCTTTCCACCACCTTCGCGCTGAAGGAGGGCGTCACGTTCCACGATGGCACCGAGTTCAACGCGGAAGCCGTCTGCTTCAACTTCGACCGCTGGTACAACTGGACCGGTGTCGCCCAGGCGCCATCCGTCTCCTACTACTACAACAACCTGTTCCGCGGGTTCGCCGACTCACCTGACGCAGCCGTCTACGAATCCTGTGAGGTGAACGGGGACCTTGAGGCGACCGTCACCCTTGCACAGCCGTTCGCCGGGTTCATTCCCGCTCTGTCGCTGCCGGCCTTCGCCATGCAGAGCCCGACGGCGCTCGAGGAGTTCGCCGCCGATGACATTGGCGGTTCAGCTGAAGCGCCAGCGTTGAGCGCTTACGCCGAGGGTAACCCCGTGGGTACCGGGCCGTTCAAGTTCGATTCCTGGTCGGTGGGCGAGCAGTTGCAGCTGTCCACCTACGAGGACTATTGGGGTGAGCAGGGCGATGTGGAAACCATCATCTTCCGCGTCATCGACGACCCACAGGCGCGCACGCAGGCCCTGCAGGCCGGCACGGTCGACGGGTTTGACCTGGTCTCGCCCGCCGATATCCCCACCCTCGAGGGCGAAGGCTTCATGATTGTGCCTCGCGATCCCTTCACGATCCTCTACCTGGGTCTGAACCACGAGGTGGAGGAGCTCAGCGATCCACTGGTACGCGAAGCAATCCACCACGCCATCGACAAGCAGGCACTGATCGACCAGACGCTTCCTGAAGGAACGCAGCTGGCCACCCAGTTCATCCCCGACGTCGTTGACGGTTACAACGAAGACGTCACCACCTATGACTATGATCCTGAACGGGCCATGGAACTGTTGGAAGAAGCCGGTTACCCTGACGGCTTCGAGGTCCAATTCAACTATCCGACGAACGTATCCCGGCCGTACATGCCAACCCCCGAGCAGGTCTTCACCAACCTGACCGATCAGCTCAGCGCTGTAGGTATTACCGCTACACCTGCACCTGCCGTGTGGACCCCTGACTACCTGGACAACATTCAGGGAAGCGCTAACCACGGGATCCACCTGCTCGGCTGGACCGGCGACTACAACGACACCGACAACTTCATTGGTGTGTTCTTCGGCCAGGAGAAGCTCGAGTTCGGCTTCGACAACCCCGAGTTGTTCGCAGCACTGGACGAAGCACGCGGTATGACCGATCGTGAAGCACAGACCGCTGCGTACGAGGAGATTAACGAACAGATTGCCCAGTTCAATCCGGCGATCCCGTTGGCCCATCCCGCACCGTCGCTGGCGTTTGCCCCACGCGTTGATTCGTACCCGGCAAGCCCCGTCAATGACGAGGTGTTCAACATGATCGAACTCAACGAGTAACACCTATCGATGACAGGAGAGCCTGGCCTACTGGGCCCGGCTCTCCTGTTGCTCGTTGGACAGTGTTTGATTCCTGTGTGTTTGATCAGTTCCTGAAAGGACCCCGTGCTACGCGTCATTGGTAAGCGCCTCGCGCTGCTGGTACCCACTCTGATCGGCCTGTCGATCCTGTTGTTCCTGTGGGTACGCAATCTTCCCGGCGGCCCAGCCACTGCCCTGCTGGGCGAGCGGGCCACCCCTGAAGCGGTGGAGAGGGTCAACGAGCTATACGGCTTCAATGAGCCGATCATCGCCCAGTACTTGACCTACATGGGCAAGCTGCTGCAAGGGGACTTCGGCACGTCGATCGACACCGGGCGTCCGGTGCTGGAGGAGTTCGCCACCCGGTTTCCGGGTACCGTCGAACTTGCCGTGGTAGCACTGATCTTCGCGATCGGCCTCGGCATCCCGCTGGGCTATGTGGCCGCCCGCTACTATGGGCGATTCGTCGACCACGGTTCAGTGGTGTTGAGCCTCCTCGGCATCACCGTTCCCGTCTTCTTCCTTGCCTTCATCCTGAAGTACCTCTTCGCCATCCAATGGCCGATCCTCCCGCCGGACGGCCGCCAGGATCCCCGGATGGACGCCACCCATGTCACCGACTTCTACGTGCTGGATGGCATCCTTACCGGTGAGTGGGACGCCGCCTGGGACGCATTTCAGCACCTGATCCTGCCGGGCATCGCCCTGGGCACCATCCCTCTGGCGATCATTGTGCGGATCACCCGCGCTTCGGTCCTCGAGGTCCAGAACGCCGACTACGTCCGCACCGCCCGCGCGAAAGGCCTGATGGAGAAAACCATCCGGAACCGATTTATCCTCCGCAACGCGATGCTCCCGGTGGTCACCACCATCGGGCTGCAGACGGGCCTCATCATTTCGGGCGCGGTGCTCACCGAGACGGTGTTTGCGTTCAACGGGATCGGGAAATTCCTGGCTGACGCGATCTTCGCTCTCGACTATCCGGTGCTCCAGGGGTTCATCATCCTTATTGCCATCCTGTACGCAGTGATCAATCTACTGGTTGACATTTCCTACAGCATCATCGACCCAAGGGTGCGTGTGAGTTGAGTACAACATTGCCTCCATCCGCCGGTGACGGGCCAACGCCCACCGAACCGACCATTCCCGACGACGCCGGAACCGGACTCTGGAAGGACGCCTTCCGGCGGCTGAGAAAGAACCCGCAGGCCATCGCCGGTGCAGTTATCGTGGGCCTGTTCCTGCTGGTGGCAATCCTGGCACCGGTGCTTGCTCCTTACGGCGGCAATGAGTTGCCGGGCCGGACGGAAATTACCCCCACCAATATTCCGGGGCCAGGTGAAATTGACGCCTACCCGCTCGGGCTCGACCGGTTCGGTGGTGACCTGCTCAGCAAGCTGATCTGGGGAGCGCAGGCGTCACTGCTGATCGGCGTCGTCTCGACTGCCCTCGGCCTCGTCGGTGGCATGATCCTGGGGCTGCTTGCTGGCGGCCTTGGCGGTTGGGTAGACAGCGTCATCATGCGGTTCGTCGACATCCTGCTCTCGGTGCCGAGCCTTCTGCTCGCGGTCAGCATTGCGGCGATCCTGGGTCAGGGGCCCTACGCGGTGATGATCGCTATCGGTGTCTCGCAGGTGCCCATCTTCGCTCGGTTGCTGCGCGCGTCAATGCTCTCCCAACGAGGATCGGATTACATCCTTGCTGCCCAAACGCTCGGGCTGAGCCGCTCCACCATCACAATGAGCCACCTGTTGCCCAACAGTGTGGGGCCGGTGATTGTCCAGGCGACCCTGACCCTTGCCACCGCGGTGATTGACGCCGCAGCGCTGTCGTTCCTGGGGCTGGGTGGCGGCAGGCCCCAAACGGCCGAGTGGGGGCGAATGTTGACCTATGCCCAGGCTGAACTAACGAACTCGCCGCAGTTGGCCTTCCTGCCGGGTATCTGTATCGCCGTTACGGCATTGGGCTTCACCCTACTGGGCGAATCCCTTCGCGAATCGCTGGATCCCAAGACTCGAAAGAAGTAGCGGGACGGAGAGGAAGCAAAAGACCCCGGCACCGTCGGTGCCGGGGNGGGGTCTTTTGCCGCCAGGAGCGGTTCTAAGCGATGTTCAGTTCGTTGCCCGGGATCGAGGCCAGCAACTTCCGGGTGTACGGGTGGCGCGGGTTCTGGAACACTTCCTCGGAGCTCGCCGCCTCCACCAGCTCACCATCCTTCATCACGCAGACATAGTCAGAGATTAGGCGGACCACAGCCAGGTCATGGGAGATGAACAGGTAGCTCAGTCCCAGCTCCGCCTGCAGATCGCCCAGCAGTTTCAGGATCTGGGCCTGCACCAGGACGTCCAGCGCGGAGACCGGCTCGTCGCAGATGATCAGCTCCGGCTTCAAAGCCAGCGCACGGGCGATCGCGACACGCTGCCGTTGTCCACCGGAAAGCTCCGAGGGGTAGCGGCGCAGCGCGGCCTGCGGCAGCGACACCTGGTCCATCAGTTCGCGGACCCTGGCCCGCCGCTCACTCTTGGACCCCCTCTTGTACGCGTTGAGTGGTTCCTCAACGATCCGTTCAATCGTGAACATCGGGTTCAGCGAGGAATAGGGGTCCTGGAAGATCGGCTGAACCCGCTGCCGGAAGTCAGCCAGCTGCGCCTTGTCCAGCGTTCCAACATCCATGCCGTCGAAAGTCATGGTGCCCGACGTCGGCTCAATGAGCTTCAGGAGCATCCGCGCCGTCGTCGTCTTCCCTGAACCGGACTCACCCACAATGGCGACGGTCTGTCCCCGTGGCACATCGAGGGTCACGTTCTTCGCCGCGTAGAAGTCCTCGGAGCTGCCCCGACGCTTGTAGACCTTGGTCAGGTCGCGGATTTCGACGATGTTCCGCCCTGCTGTCGCGGCCGCGGCGATAGCCTCGGCCGCCTCGGTCTGGTGTTCGGCGAACACAGCCTCCGCAGCATCGACGCGCTTCGCGGTGTCGGCGTGGTACGTCCCCGGCTGGAGGCGGACTGCTGCCACGCTGGGCGCAGCGCGAACGAGCGACTGGGTGTAGGGGTGCTGGGGGTCGGTGAGGAGCTGTTGTGCCGGACCGGTCTCCACCACCCGGCCGCGGTGCATCACCACGAGATCGGAGGCCCGTTCAGCCGCCAAGCCGAGGTCGTGGGTGATCAGCAGCACCGAGGTGCCCAACTGTTCGGTCATCTGATCAATCTGGTCGAGGATGGTCCGCTGCACCGTGACGTCGAGCGCGCTGGTCGGCTCGTCGGCGATCAGCAGCCGCGGCTGGCATGCCATCCCGATAGCGATCAGGGCGCGCTGGCGCATGCCGCCGGAAAACTCGTGGGGGTACTGTTTGGCCCGTTCACCGGCGTCGGGCAGTCCAGCGGCGGTTAGGACCTCGATGACGCGTTCCTTGACGTTCTTCTTGGTTGCCATTCCGTGCACCAGGAGAGTTTCGGCCACCTGGGTGCCGATCTTGGTAACCGGATTGAGGTTCGACATCGGGTCCTGCGGGACCAGCCCGATGGCCCGCCCGCGGATGGCGCGCATCTTCGTTTCAGAAATGGTGGCGAGGTCCTGGCCTTCGAACAGGATGCTGCCGCTGGTAATCCTGCCATTGGACGGCAGCAGGCCGATGCAGGACATCGCCGTCGTCGACTTTCCCGAACCGGACTCGCCAACAATCGCGAGGGTTTTCCCGCGTCGCAGGGTAAAGCTCGCATTTTCGACGGCGATCACATCGCCGTACGAAGTGCTGAACGTTACGGCGAGGTCTTTGACCTCAAGGAGCGGGGCATCGCTGGGGACACCGTCAACGGGTGTGATGTCGATCATGCCTCTATCGTCCCTCATGAGGGGGCGTAACCCACGGATCCGGAGGAGAGTTTTTCGATCAGGAAATCGACGGCGTACCGGTAGCCACTGATCCCGGCGCCCACGATCACGGCTTCCGCAACAGCCGACAGGTAGGACTGGTGCCGGAATTCTTCCCGCCGGTGCACGTTGCTGATATGCACCTCTACCGTGGGAAGGCCGACGGCGGCAATTGCGTCGCGGAGGGCGACGGAGGTGTGGGTGTAGGCGCCGGCGTTGATGACGATACCGTCGGCTGCCCCTGCCGCAGCCTGGATGGCGTCGACCAGTTCGCCTTCATGGTTGGACTGCAGGCACGTGACGGCCCACCCGTGACGCCCCGCGGCGTCGGCGGCGAGAGCCTCGACGTCGGCGAGGGTTCCTGTGCCGTAGGTGGCCGGTTCGCGGGTGCCCAGGAGGTTGAGATTCGGTCCGTTGATGATCAGGAGCGTGGTGGTCTTCGGCATGGCTTAACTATGCCCCACACCCGGGCGCACCAAAACGCAGCGGGGTTGGCGGTGTGGCGGTGCTCAGGCTGACATCGGTGCGACGTCGGCTGGCCGGGTGAGGTTGGCTGTCCGGCGGAGGCGGACGGCGGCCAGCGCCCCAGCAACGGTCACCAGGCTCATCACCGCAAGAACAATTCCGGGGTGCCACCAGGCGCCGTCGGTAGCTGTACCGAGGACCTGGGTAATGGAAGGAGCAAATCCGGCGACAATCGCCGCCAGGCTATAGGCGAAGGACAGAGCGGTGAACCCGGTGCGGGGCTCGAAGATGTCAGCCATCAATCCGCCAAGCGCGGCCCAGCTGGCGGTCGGCAGGATGCCGCCCAACAGGATGGCGGCCACATAGGTGGGCGCATCGGCGATGCTGATCACCCAATACAGCGGGAAAGCGATGAGGGCGGTGCCGATAGCCCCGCCGGCGACCACCTTGGCCGAGCCGATCTTCATGGCCAGATAGCCGAACGCGGGAATGGTCAGCAGTTGCAGGAGCGATCCGATCAGGGCCGCGTTGAGCACGGTCTCCTGGCTGAGTCCCAGCCGTTGGGTGCCGTAGGCCTGAGTGTAGGAAACCATGAGGAAGTAGGAACCGATACCGAGCACTGCCGCTGCAGCCGCGACGGCGATTGCCGCAGGTTGCCGACGGATGACTTCGACGAACGGAATGCTGGCGCGCGACTGCGTCTGCACGGTCTCTTTGAACACCGGCGTCTCGTCAATGGCGAGCCGCAGGTACAGGGCGATGCCCAGGAACGGGAACGCGAGCAGGAAGGGGATACGCCATCCCCAGGTGGTCATGACGTCGGGCGCCACGACAGCGAGGATCAGGAACACCAGGGAGATGAGCATGGTGCCGACGGGGGAACCGAGCTGGGGAATCGAGGCGTACAGCGCGCGTTTACGCGGTTCGGCGTGCTCGGTGGCGATCAGGATGGACCCGCCCCACTCGCCGCCGAGGGACAACCCCTGGAGAAGACGGAGCACGGTCAGCAGGATGGGCGCCCAGACGCCGATCACGCTGTAGTCCGGGAGCAGGCCGACGGACCCGGTGGCAAGGCCCATCAGCACGATGGTCCAGATGAGGGTCTTTTTTCGGCCGATCCGGTCGCCGAGATGGCCAAACACGATGGCACCCAGGGGGCGGGCGACGAAGCCCATCGCGAAGATCAGGAAAGCGGAGAGGGTGCCCGCGAGGGGATCCTGGGCGGCGAAGAACACCTGGTTGAAGACCAACGCAGCAGCGGTTCCGAAGACGTAAAAGTCGTAGGACTCGAGGGTGGTGCCTACAAACGAGGCTGCCGCGGACTTGCGGGCCATCTTGCGGTTGGCGGCCGGGGACGGGCCAGTGGTCGCGGGGGCAGCGGTAGTAGACACGTTTCGAAATTGTCCTCGTGCCGCAGGCCGAGGCGCCACCCCTGCCGGGCAAGATCACAACCCCCCGGGATGCACATCACACCGCCCGGAGGCACCATCCCGGGTCCGCCTGGGACCCGGGATGGTGCCCGGGACCCAGGCGGGGAGTTACTTTCTCAGGGACTGAGCGATCTGAGCCATGATCGTCGGGTCGGACAGGGTCGACGAGTCGCCGACTTCCCGGCCCTCGGCAACGTCCTTGAGTAGGCGGCGCATGATCTTGCCGGAGCGGGTCTTCGGGAGCTCGGGCACCACCAGGATGTTGCGCGGCTTGGCGATCGGCCCGATCTCCTTGCCCACGTGGTTGCGCAGGGTGGTGACGATGTCGTCGTCGTCGACGGCCGAGCCACGCAGGATCACAAACGCGACCACTGCCTCGCCTGTCGTCTCATCGGAGGCACCGACGACGGCGGCCTCAGCCACCGACGGGTGGCTGACCAGCGCCGACTCGATCTCGGTGGTCGACAGCCGGTGCCCGGAGATGTTCATCACGTCGTCCACGCGGCCCAGCAGCCAGATGTCGCCGTCCTTGTCGCGCTTGGCGCCGTCCCCAGCGAAGTACATGTTGTCGAAGCGGGACCAGTAGGTGTCCTTGAACCGCTGCGGGTCGCCCCAGATGCCACGGAGCATGGACGGCCACGGTTCGCGGACCACCAGATACCCGCCCGAACCGTTGGGCACCGATTCGCCCATCTCATCCACGACATCCACCGAGATCCCCGGCACTGCCACCTGCGCGGAGCCCGGCTTGGCGTGCGTGACGCCCGGCATCGGGGCGATCATGTGCGCACCGGTTTCGGTCTGCCACCAGGTATCCACGATCGGTGCACTGCCCCCACCGATCATTTCCCGGTACCACATCCACGCCTCAGGGTTGATGGGCTCACCCACGGAGCCCAGCACGCGGATCGAGGTGAGGTCGTACTTCTTGGGGATGTCGCGGCCCCATTTCATGAACGTCCGGATCGCCGTCGGAGCCGTGTACAGGATGGACACCTTGTACTTTTCCACCAGTTCCCACCACCGGCCCTGATGCGGGGTATCGGGGGTGCCCTCGTACATGAGCTGGGTGGCGCCGTTGACGAGCGGCGCATAGGCGACGTAGCTGTGCCCGGTGACCCAGCCGACGTCGGCCGTGCACCAGAACACGTCGGTCTCCGGGCGCAGGTCGAACGTGTTCTTGTGGGTGAAGGCCGTCTGCGTCAGATACCCGCCGGTGGTGTGGAGGATGCCCTTGGGCTTCCCGGTGGTGCCCGAGGTGTACAGGATGAACAGCGGGTGCTCCGAGTCGTGTCCGACGGCGGTGTGATCGGCTGATGCACCGCCGACGGCGTCACTCCACCAGACGTCCCGACCTTCGGTCCACTCCACCGGCTCGCCGTTGCGCTTAACCACCACGACGTTAGTGACGGTGTGCCCCTCGCGTTCCAGGGCGCCGTCGACGGCTGGCTTCAACGCGCTGGGCTTGCCGCGACGGTAGGTGCCGTCCGCCGTGACGACGAGCTTGGCTTCAGCGTCATCGATCCGGTTGCGCAGAGCCTCGGCGGAGAAGCCGCCGAAGACCACCGAGTGCACAGCACCAATCCGGGCACAGGCGAGCATGGTGATGACTGCCTCGGGGATCATCGGCAGGTATACCGCCACCCGGTCACCCTTCTCGACTCCGAGCGAGAGGAACGCGTTTGATGCCTTCTTGACCTCTTCCGTGAGTTCCGCATAGGTGTAGGAGCGGGTGTCGCCGGGCTCGCCTTCAAAATGGATGGCTACACGATCCCCTCGGCCGGCCTCAACGTGGCGGTCAAGCGCGTTGTAGGCGGCGTTCACCCGGCCTCCGACAAACCATTTCGCGAAGGGAGCGTCGGAGAAGTCGAGAGCCTGGGTGAAATCTTCGTCCCAGGTGAGCAGGTCGCGTGCCTGAGCGGCCCAGAACTCCGGCCCGGCCTTGCCTTCCTCATAGAGGGAGGGCTGAGCTACGGCATTCGCCGCGAACTCTTCGGTGGGAGGAAAGCTACGCTCCTCCAGCAGCAGATTCTCAAATGCGTCGCCTTGCGTGGTCTGGGTGTTCTCAGTCATGTTCAACCCTTCATCGTGCCGGATAGCGTTAGGCGGCGAGCCACCCGGTTCGAAACCGGCACGCAGCACCGCGATACTGCTGACCAGACTAACCGCGCGCACCGACTTTGTGTGGGCGCGCTCACATCCGCAAATGTGAATGGTCGAATTTCTGCGGTGAGCGGCGGTGAGAAGGGCGCGAGTGGACCCGGATGGCTAGTGGAGGAGAGGCGGGTTGACTACTCTGGTGACAGGAAGCAAGGCTGGCCACTGCGGCCCGCCCGGCCGCTGCGACGAATGGAATCCCGAAATGACACATCCGCACACCGATCGGTTCGCTGGCAGCAGCAGCGACAGTTCACACCGCGCCAGCGAGGCGGTTCTGGGCCCATTCACTCTCCGCGAGGCGGTGATCGGCGGTTCGGTGTTGCTGATCTTCATCGGCTCGCTGCTTCCCTTCTTCGAGGCCAATGACTGGTTCGGCAACCTGTGGAACGCGTCCTCCCTCTTCTTCCTCGGAATCGGTATCATCCTCCCGGTAGCAACTGCGGGCTTGATTGCCGCCCGGCGGCTCGGGACCGACCTGCGGATCGGTTCGCTTTCGGTCGACCAGTTCGCGTCGGTGGTGGCCGCGCTTGCGACGACCTTCTTCTTCCTGCAGACGGTCACCTCCTTCCACATTGGGCCGCTCATCTGCCTCATCGGCGGGATTGGCATGCTGGCCGCCACCGTCGGAGGCCCGCATCTGCCGATGTTCGCCCGAGATTTTGCAGGCCGTCCCAGCTCAAACGCCCACCTGATGGCCCGTAGCATCCTGCCAGCCGCACCGAAAAAGCCCAAAGCCTCCGAGCCAGTTGCGGCCGAGCAGGTTACCGAGTTCACTCCCCAGCCAGCCTCGACGGCGGCGGCAGGTGCCAGCGCAGCAGCAGCGGGCTTCGGCGCAGGTCACGCCGGGACCACATCGCAGCCTGCCGCGCAGAAGAAGAGCCCAGGCATTGCCGGCAAGTTCGGATTCGGCGCCGCAGCGAAGTCCTCTTCGGGCGAGCAGGGCCCGAGCAGGCCCGAGGCCCATCTGAACAGCGGAGTGGGGGCAGCAGCGGGGGTCCAGGACAAGGAACTGGCCGACGCAGATTCATCGGGCTACCCGCGGTTCGCTGATGAGGATTTCGCCCCGTATGGCACGTCCCCCGACTCGGCACAGTCGCCAGACTCTGCACAGTCGCCTGACTCTGCTCAGTCGCCTGACGCGGCACCGTCGCCCGACTCCGCCCAGTCGCCCGACGGCAACTCCGACGCTGGTGTCAGCTCACCGACCGCGGATCAGGCTCCGGTGGATACCGGCCAGCAGGCAACTGCAACCCGGAAAGCCGCTACCCCCGAAACATCCTCCGCAACAACTGCTGCAACCGCCGCCGCGACAACTGCGCAACCGGTCGTGGAACGCCAGCCCAGCGAGTCCCAGGACTCTATCTCAGCGACCAAGGACGCGGACGACGACGCCCCGGTGGTGGAAGCCTTCTGGTTCGCCGTCGGTTCACCCCGCCCGGTGGTCGACGAGGCCTCGGGTGTCGAACTCTTCGTCCTGCTTCCAGGTGACTGGGAGGTGGGCATCGAGGACCGTGGCGAGGAATTTCTGGTGCAGGACAAGCGCACGGGCCGGATCGGTGTCATGCGGGATCTCACCAACATCGAGCGCGCACCGAGCGACGGCTAGGCACCGACAGTGGTCGGTACGGTCTCCGCGGGTTCCCATGATCCGTCGCCGCTCGCCATCAAGCGGCGGGCCCGCAGGATTCATCGCAGGCTGGCCGAGGAATACCCCTACGCCGTTGCTGAACTCGACTTCACCAATCCCTTTGAGCTTCTCGTAGCGACAGTCCTGTCGGCCCAGACCACCGATGTCCGGGTCAACCTCACCACCCCGGCCCTGTTCGCCAGGTACCCAGACGCCCGCCGTCTTGCTGAAGCCGACGAAATGGACCTGCAGGATCTGATCCGGCCCACCGGATTTTTCCGCGCCAAGTCGAAGAGCCTGCTGGCCTTGTCCAACCGCCTCGTCGATGAGTTCGATGGGGTGGTCCCACAACGCCTGGAAGACCTTGTCACCCTCCCCGGAGTGGGTCGTAAAACCGCCAACGTGGTGCTCGGTAATGCGTTTGGCATCCCCGGGATCACTGTCGACACCCACTTCGGCCGGCTCGCGCGGCGCTTCCGTTGGACCGAGTCCGACGACGCGGTCAAGGTGGAGGCCGACGTCGCCCGCTTGTTCGACCCGTCGGACTGGACCATGCTCTCCCATCATGTGGTGTTCCACGGTCGCCGGGTCTGCCATGCACGCAAACCAGCCTGCGGCGCATGCCCCCTGGCCGCCCTCTGCCCCGCCTATGGTGACGGCGAGGTGGACCCGGTCAAAGCCGCGAAGCTGCTGAAGTACGAGTTGGCGCCGGGGCGGGAAGAGTTGCTGCAGCTGATGCGCGGGGGCGCCACACGGCGCGAACTGCAGGCCGCCGGATACAGCCTCCGAGCATGAGTGCCCGTCAACAGTTGCTGGATCTGGCGAAGCGGTCCGTGTCGCAGCCGGGGACGCTGCGCGGCATCGACCCGGCAGAGGCGCGCCACGCAGCGGTCCTGATCCTCTTCGGTATCCTCGATGACCGGCCAGCTGAGTTCCATGCGGGCGCCGTGCCCGATGATCTGGACGTCCTGCTGGTGCTACGTTCAGGGTCGCTGACGGACCATCCAGGTCAGGTGGCGTTCCCAGGGGGCCGGATCGACGACGGCGACGACGGCCCGGTGGCGGCGGCGCTTCGGGAAGCGTGGGAGGAAACCGGCGTCGACACCGCCGGGATCGAGGTGCTGGGACCGCTCCCCGAGTCTGGGCTTCCGGTCAGTAACTTCCTGGTCACACCAGTGCTCGCCTGGTGGGCCGACCAGTCACCGGTCACGGTGGTCGACGAGGCGGAGTCCGAACACGTCTTCCGGGTACCCGTGGCGGACCTGCTCAACCCGGCGGGCCGACGTTCCGTGATTGGGCACCGCAACGGCGTCACCTGGACCACCCCGGCTTTCCTGGTCAGGGACGTCACGGTGTGGGGATTCACTGCGCTACTTCTGGACGCCTTGTTTGATGACCTGGGGTGGACCCTGCCGTGGGACAAATCAGATCAGATCCCACCACCGCTCTGACCGACCAAGGCACCCTATTTGGCGTCCGCGTAGGAATCCACCACCACCACATTGACCGCAAAGTCGATGGGTATGTCCCCGAACATCAGCCGGGTCGCCGACTGTGCCGCGTCGGCGACCACCCGGCAGACCTCGTCGACCTGGGATTCGGGGACATGCAGCATCACCTCGTCGTGCAGAAAGAACACCAGTAGGTCAACGGGGGCTGGAACCGCCTTCGCGCGCAATTGACGCCGCAGTTCCGCGAGCCAGCAGAGCGCCCATTCGGCGGCGGTCGACTGGACCACAAAGTTGCGGGTGAACCGGCCACGCGATCGGGCAAGACCTTCCGCACGACGCTGCTCATCAGCGGTGGAGCTTTGCTGCGACGCCAGCCACGCGTCAGTTGCCGGGGGGCAACCGCGTCCCAGGTAGCTGCTCACCACACCACCGGCCTCGCCCGTGCGGGCAGCACTCTCCACGACCCCGATAGCCTGCGGATAGGTGCGGGCCAGTTGGGGCATCAACCGGCCAGATTCGCCGGTAGTGGCGCCGTACATCGCGCCCAACATCGCAAGTTTGGCCTTGGCCCGGTCGCCAAAGCCCTGCTCGGCAATCCCCTGATACAGGTCTTTCCCCCGGGCCGCAGTTGCCAGCGCCGAATCACGGCCGAGCGCTGCCAGAACCCGGGGTTCCAGCTGCGCTGCGTCAGCCACCACAAACCGATAGCCCGGATCGGGTCGCACCGCGTCACGGATCTGTCGAGGAATCTGGAGGGCGCCGCCACCCCTCGAGGCCCACCGCCCCGATACCACTCCGCCCACCACATACTCGGGTCTGAAGCGGCCGCCCTGCACCCAGGCATCCAACCAGGTCCACCCATTGGCGGTCAGCAACCGGGAGAGCTTCTTGTAGCGCAGCAGGGGTTCGATCCCCGGGTGCTTGTGCTGTTCCAGCTCCCAGGACCGCGTGCTGGTCACCTCGATGCCTGCCCGGTGGAGCGCTCGCAGCAGCTCCTGCGGTGAGTCAGGGTTGAAACTGGGGTTGTTCAGGTGCACCCGTAGCTCACCGGCTATCCGCTCCAGCTCAGCAGGCCGCACGCCTTCACGGGGGCGGGGACCCAGCTGCGATTCCAGCAGCTCCTCATGGAGATCACGACGCCACGGTATTCCTGCGGCCTCCATCTCGGCGGCCAGGAGGGCGCCAGCCGATTCAGCCGCTAGCAGCAGCGACAGCCGCTGGGGAAACCGCCCTTCCGCAACAGCCTGCTGCTGGTCGCGGAACTCGGTGAGAACCTCGTCCGGCCCGGGTCCGCCGGGGGCGGAGGGGGTCTCGAAGAGGCTGAACTGCCCTATCGATGCGGCAACCGGGGGAAGTTGCCGCGCGGGGGCCTGATCCTGTGCGTCGGCGCTGTCCTGCAGCTTGGTGATGTAGGGCAGGTCAGCTGCGAAGCGAGAGTGCCGCAGGATGTCCCGGCACAGGCTCAGGTCATGGCACCGCTCGACGCTGATCTTTTGGTGCAGGAGCTGCGGGTACCAGTTGCGGGTGGCATCCCACACCCAGCGCACCTTCTGCGCCTCAAAGTGGCGGACGGCCGCGGCAAGTTCGTCGTGCCCGACGACGACGGCCGCACCAGTGGCCGATCCCGACGCATCCGCGGGCTGCAGCACGGCGACGGCGTCATCTGTCGACCCCCCAGCCGGCCAGGCAGGGCTGCCTGGAGCGGGCGGTGAGGACACGACAACATACATGGCTCTATTGTCTCCCGCCCCACAGACAATCCTGGTCGGGCTCGACACCCCGCAAACCGCTCCTGTGGAGGCACCCGTCCTCCACAGGAGCAATTGTCGGACGCCTGTCCACATACGCCCGCTAGACTGCCCGGGCATCAGCCCCGGGGCCCACGATTGACCCATGACAGAAGGACGTCCCTGGCTCCCGGCTTCCGGGCGGGCAGGCGTAGCGTTGGTGACCAGCTCGCAACGCATCCGGGATGAAACCGCGAGGGTCGCGGCCGCGGCAGGGCTGGAGCTGGCTGTGACGACCACGCTCCCCGAAGCCCGCCAACTGCACCCCGCCGTGCTGCTCGTGGGCAGCGACAGCGCCGAAACAGGATCAGCAACTGACGGTGAGCTGATCCTGGTGGGCCTATCTGGGGAAGACGGTGCAGTGTGGCAGACAGCAGCCCGCCTCAACGCCTCCCAGGTTGCCCTGCTACCCGCTGCTGCCGGCTGGCTGGTGGAACGCTTCGCTGGCCTTCGGGCAAGCGGCCCGCGCGGTCACGTCCTCGGCGTGATGGGCTGCACGGGCGGGGTCGGAGCCAGTTCGCTGAGCTGCTGGCTCGCACTCGCCGCCGCCCGGTCCGGTCGGTCGTGTCTGCTCCTCGACGGTGATTGTGCGGGCGGGGGACTGGATCTCGCCGTATCTGATTCGCTCTCCGGTATCCGGTGGGAAGATCTCGGTGAGGTCAACGGCACGCTCAACCCAGATCAACTAGTGGATGCGCTCCCAGTGGTCAGGGGTGTATCAGTCCTGGCCATGGGAGGTTCGCCGGCGATTGAGGCAGGGATACTCGGCTCTTCAGCTGTTAAGTCAGTGCTGGACGCGGTCCGAAGCGGTTTTGACCTGACGATCGCTGACCTTCCGTCCGGGTGGCCCTGGGGCGGACCGCTGCTTCCCTTCTGCGACGAACTGGTGCTGCTCGTCCCGGGGCGCCGTCGCCCCCTCGCTGTGGCTCATTCGATCGTGCAACAAACCCAGTTTCTCCCCGTCGGTCTCGTGGCCCGCGGCCCATTCGCTCAGGGCCTGGATCCGCACCGGGTGGCCGAGCTGGCGGGTGGGCCCCTGATTGGGTATCTTCCGCAGCTGCGCGGCGTACCCACGGCTGAACGGCAGGGACGACTCCTAACCATTGGCAAGCACCGCCGGGTGCAGGCCCTCACCGCGCAGGCATTGGCCACGGTGCCTTTCCATGCGAGGGGAGCCAGGCCGTGAGCGATCTGACACGCAGCCGACACCGTGACAATACGCACCGTGACAATACGCGCCGAGACAGCGCGGGGCCTGACAGCGCGGGCCGTGATGATGGGAACCGTGGTGCAGCCGCGGCGATGGTGAGCGAAGTGCGCCAGGCGGTCCTTGCCGACCAGCTACCGCTCACCGGGGCTCGTCTGGCTGCCGCCGTCCAATCGACGGGCAAGCTGCTGGGGGCCACCGGAATGCTCCGGACCGTTGACCAGGTGCAGGCAGAGCTGCAGGGGTTGGGGCCGCTGCAACACCTTCTCGAGGACCTCTCCGTGACAGACATCCTGGTCAACGGGCCCGATGAGGTGTGGGTGGACGGGGGCGCCGGACTGCGGCGAACCTCCCTCCGTTTCCGTACCGATGCTGAGGTGCGTGCCTTGGCAACCCGGCTCATTTCAGCCGCTGGTAGACGTCTCGACGACGGCAACCCGTGCGTCGACGTCCGCCTGGCTGCATTTCGCGTCCATGCTGTCCTGCCACCGGTGTCCAACCGGGGCACCCTGCTGTCTATCCGCGTTCAACGCCATCGTGAGTTCACCATGGACGAGCTGATCCAGTCGGGAACCCTTGATCCGCTGATGGCCGAGGTGTTGCACGCGGTAGTGGTGCGGCGGCTGAACTTCCTGGTCAGCGGTGCAACTGGCACCGGCAAGACCACGCTCCTGTCGACGCTGCTGGCCCTGAGCGCTTCCTCTGAGCGCCTGGTGACGGTTGAGGATGCGGCCGAGTTGAACCCGCGTCATCCCCACGCAGTATCTTTGCAATGCCGCCACAACAATGCGGAGAGCTCCGGTGCAATCGACCTGGCGGAACTGGTCCGACAAGCGATGCGGATGCGTCCCGACCGACTGATCGTCGGGGAGTGCCGTGGCGCGGAAGTCCGGGAACTCCTCGCGGCGATGAACACTGGTCACTCAGGTGCCGGCGGCACGATCCACTCCAACTCAGCTGAAACCGTCCCCGCACGGTTGATGGCCCTGGGATCCCTGGCCGGCCTGAACCGTGAAGCAATCACCCTGCAAGCCGCCAGTGCGCTGGACGTCGTGGTGCACCTGGTGCGCAGCCCGGGGGGACGGCAGGTTGCGGTGATCGGCCTGGTGGAACTTGACGACGCCGGCGCGCTAAGAGTTCGCCCCGCCCTAGTCCGGTGCGGCGGTGGATGTGAGGCGGCGCCGGGCTGGGCGCGGTTGCAGGATCTGCTCAGGATTGGACCACAGTCATGACGGGATTCGCCGTCGGCGGGTTGATGCTTGTGGCCTTTCTCATCCTCGCCGTAACGGAGGTCCGGAGGGAGGGCCAGAACAACGCTGGGGAGCCAACCGGGGTCGGGTACCGGATCGCAGCGACGCGCAACCTGACCCGACCCGCCCAAGTAGCCCCGTCGGAGCTGCCCCTGTTCGTGTACCAGCTGACAGCGCTGCTGCAGGCGGGAAGGGCGCCGCACCAGCTATGGCAGGACATGACCGTGGTGTATTCGGCGGCCGGCAGGGAACGGATCCCGGGTTCCGGTCCTGGGTTCGAACAGGTTGCGCTGCCAGTTGTTCGCGCCGCCCAGCAGGCAGCAGCAATCGGGGCTGGGATCCCGGAGGTCCTCCGGCGCGCAGCAGCTGATCCGCACGGGCGCGAACGCTGGCGCATTGGCCGAGTCAGGACCCCACCAGCGGACTGTTCAGGCATGTGGCGGGACCTGGCGGTATGCCTGGAAGTATCCGAGCGAAGCGGCGCGCCACTGGTCGAAGTCCTGGGCCGGTATGCCGCCCAGTTGGAGCAATCACTCAGCGCCGCTGCGTCACGGGCAACGGCGCTGGCCGGGCCAGCCGCCACCGCGCGTCTCCTCGGCTGGCTCCCGATCTTTGGACTTGGGCTGGGCTACCTGACCGGCGCTCAACCCCTCGCTATCCTGTTCGGGTCGCTTCCCGGGCTGGTGTTGCTGTGTACAGGGAGCCTTCTGATGGTGGGCGGACGAGTCTGGTCCAATCGGCTTGTTGCCGCTGCGGCCCGGGACGGCTGAGGTGACCGGGCTGCTGGTCTTTAGCCTGACGGGCGCGGCTTTCCTCCTGCTGACAGCGTCCCACGGGCTGGTTGGTGTGAGGTGGGGTGGCAGGGAGGTTCCCGGGCACCGGACAGGGGCACCGCCGTGGCGGTGGCGCCGCGGCGGTGCGCCGCACGCGAAGAATCAGGACGCAGACGTCCTCGACACCGCATTGATGATTGATCTTCTCGCCGCAATTCTGACCGCCGGGGCGCCAATCGGAGTTGCTCTCACATCACTCGCTGGCTCCTGTCCACCGTCGTTGGCACGTGGCCTGCGAGCCGTGGCGAGTGCCCTGTCACTAGGCGCTGATTGGGACGTGGCGTGGAACTCAGCCGTCGCCCGCTCAGATGTCCGGACGGGGGAAATCCTCGTGGTGCTCAGCAGCGCTTTGCGGTTCGCTGCACTCACCGGTGCCTCGTCAGCCGGAATTGTCCACACCCATGCATCGCAGCTCCGGCGCCGCAGAAATAGCGAAGCAGAGCAACGAGCGGCCACGCTCGGCGTCCGGCTCGTGGTGCCTCTGGGTCTTTGTTATCTCCCGGCGTTCATCTGCTTCGGGGTGCTTCCGGTGGTCTTCGCCCTGGTTCCGGTGTGGTGACGCCAGTGAATACCGAACTACTGAGACTTGTCCACATAACCCGGTTGCGGTGCCCAACGGCCGGGCACTGCCGGGCAGAGTGTGAAGAGGGCGTCCTGGCGCCCACCAGCAACCTCCCAGATACCCAGTCGGAGAGGACGGCGCAGTTCGCCGGTGCTGCAGCATACGAATACTAAGGAGAGAGATATGTCGTCAGTAAGAGGGTCAGGTTCGCAATGGAGACGTCGGGTTGCCGACCGGTGGCACCGCCTAGCCAATTCGGAGGCCGGGATGGCCACCGCCGAGTACGCGATTGCCACGCTCGCCGCGGTGGGATTTGCTGCCCTCCTCGTGGCGGTCCTGTCGAGTGGGGAGGTCAGGGGCATGCTGATGTCCCTCATCAGCTCGGCCCTGAGTTTCGGGTAACTGGCTGATGCCAGGGATCAGGCCGGTGGTGATACGGCAGCGCGGTGCGGTGACGGCAGAAGTCGCGATTGCGCTGCCGTCGCTGGTCTTGCTCCTCGCGCTCCTCCTGGGTGCCGCAACCGCGGGACTGACGCAGCTGCGGTTGGAGGAGGCAGCCCGCGCAGGTGCCCGGGAGGTCGTGCGCGGCGAGTCAACGGGTCAGGTGCAAACGACGGTGCGGCGCCTTGCAGGTGGGAATGTGCAACTTGATCTAGTGAGCGACGGTGGCTGGTCAACGGTGACAGTCAGCTCACGTCTGGCCGTCCCGTTGCTGGACCAGTTGGGGTGGGAGCTGTCAGCGTCAGCAACGGCGCGCTCCGAGCTGCAGAGCGAGGAGTCCGCACCCACTCAGACCGGGACAGCCGGGCGTTATCACCTACAACCCGAGGCCCCGATCGGACCAGACGCGCCGCGGATAGGTCCGGTAGGTCCCGTAGCGACGGCAGGTAGAACATGAGGAGTCTGTGCGTCGCCAGGAGCCCCCACGCTGAAACCGGCGCCGGGGCGCACGCTGAAACCGTCGCCAGGAGTCCCCACGCTGAAACTGGCGCTCAAACCGGCGCTGAAACAGGGGCCGGGACCGCACTGATCTGTGGGTTCGCGCTGGTGGTTCTCACCCTGATAACGGCAGTAATCTTGTTAGCCCAGGTCGGTACGGCAGCGGCACGGGCAGCTACCGCCGCTGATCTCGCGGCCCTGGCCGCCGCCGACGCGTCGCGTGGATTGACCGCGGGAGATCCCTGCACTGTCGCGATGGAAACCGCTGCGGCCCATGGCGCCTCCGTGCAGGCCTGTGCCCGGGAGGGCCCCGGGGGCACCATCGTGGAGGTGCGCACTTCGTTTACGGTGAAGGTGGTGATTGCCGGGTACCCGCTGCTGCCGGATGCAATGGGTCGGGCACGCGCCGGACCGCCGCCCTAGATCCGAATCCGAATCCGAATCCGAATCCGAATCCGAATCCGAATCCGGAACAGGAACAGGAACAGGAACCTGGACAGGGACAGGGACAGGGACAGGGAAGCGCCGGTCGCCGCACCTGGCCAGCGGTCCTAACGGTGCGACGGGTTGGGGTCCTGCGCCAGGATCAATGCCAATAGTGTTGCGGCGCCGGACTTACTCAGCGGGTTGTTGCGGTTGCCGCACTTGGGCGACTGCACGCACGAGGGGCAGCCCGTGTCGCACTCGCACGCATCAATGGCGTCGAGGGTCGCCTTGACCCAGATCCGGACGGCTTCGTAGCCCCGCTCGGCAAACCCCGCCCCGCCGGGATGGCCGTCATAAACGAAGATGGTAGGGAGCATCGTGTCGGCGTGCAGTGCGGTTGAAACTCCACCAATATCCCATCTGTCGCTGGACGCCACGAGGGGTAGCAGACCGATGGCGGCATGTTCCGCGGCGTGGAGGGCGCCCGGCAGATCGGCCGCGGTCAGGCCGCTGCCTTCCAGTAGCTTCTGGTCGAACTCGAACCAGACACCCTTCGTGTGAAGATCTCGGGCCCCGAGTTCGAGCGGCTCTTCACCAAGGATTTCGTTGGAGACAAAGGCCTTCCGTTGAAACGACACCACCTGCGTGGTCACCATTACCTCGCCGAACCGGATCTGTAACCCGCCCCAGTCCTGTGTCCGGCTGGTGCTGATCACTTCAATCTCGGTGATATCCCTGGCCTGGGTGTAGTAATCCGGGTTGGACCGGGTCACCATGGCGCAATGATCCTGTTCATTCAGCTCGTCGACCACGTAGGTCTGCCCTTGATGCACATAGATCGCACCGGCATGCGCCTGATAGTGGCTCTGCGGCGAATCCATGGTGCCGAGCATGGTTCCGGTCCCGGTCTCGACAATGCTGATCGGGCCGCCACCGTCGGCGCGCAGGCTGACCATCCCGGCAGCGCTTTGCGGGTGCGTCCAAAACCATCCGGCGGGCCGCTGACGGAGGAACCCCTGGCTGACCAATTTCGCGAGCAGGTCCTCAACCCCGGAACCGAAGAGCGCGAGATCAGCCGATGTCAGCGGCAACTCGGCGGCGGCTGCGCAAAGGTGTGGGCCGAGCACATAGGGATTGGTGGGGTCAAAAACGGTAGCTTCCACCCCGACGTCGAACACTGCCTCCGGATGATGCACCAGATACGTGTCGAGTGGGTCATCGCTCGCGATGAAGGCTGCGAGCGCGTCCTGCCCCGACCGTCCGGCCCTGCCGATCTGCTGCAGGAGCGAGGCCCGGGTGCCGGGCCACCCTGCTACCAGAACGGCGTCCAGCCCGGAGATATCGATACCAAGTTCAAGCGCGGGCGTGCTGGCAATACCGAGCAGCTGCCCGCTGCGCAGCGCTGACTCCAGTTCCCTGCGCTCCTCGGGAAGGTAACCCGACCGGTACGCAGCAACCCTGCCGGGCAGGCTGGGATGAACCTCATGGAGCAGCCGCTTTGACATCGCGGCGATGCTCTCCGCTCCCCGCCGCGACTTGATGAATGCGATCGTCCGGACCTGTGCGGAGACCAAATTGGTCAACAGGTCAGACGTCTCAGCGATGACGGTCCGGCGTTTGGGGGCACCGTTCTCTCCCCGCAGATCAGTGAGTTCTGGTTCCCAAAACGCTACGGTCGTTGACCCGTGCGGGGAGCTGTCCTCCACTACCGGCGTCGCCTCACTGCCAATCAGTTTCCCGAAGGAGGCACCAGGATCGGCCGATGTGGCGGAAGCGCCAATGAAAACGGGGGAGACGCCGTAATACTCACAGACGCGCCGCAGACGACGCAGCAGATTCGCCACGTGGGAGCCGAAAACCCCACGGTAGCTGTGGGCTTCATCGACGATCACATACTTCAGCCGACGAAAAAACCTGGCCCACCCGGAATGGTTGGGCAGGATCCCGTAGTGCAGCATGTCGGGGTTCGCCAGCACCAGGTTTGCGTGGTCGCGGATCCACCGTCGGGCTGTCGGATCGGTGTCGCCGTCGTACGTTTCCGCCCGGACCGTCGGAATGTTCAGGGCCTTCACTGCCGCCAACTGATCTGCGGCGAGTGCCTTGGTTGGTGCGAGATAGAGAGCCACTGAACCGGTGGGCTCCAGCGAGGTCCGGTCCCCTAACGCGGTCCGGTGAATCTCGTCGAGCACCGGCAGCTGGTAGGCAAGCGATTTCCCGGATGCCGTGCCGGTGGCCACAATGGTGTGCCGACCGCTATGCGCAGCGTTTGCTGCTATCACCTGATGCCGCCAGGGCGTAGTCACGCCCAACGACGCATAGGCAGCGACAATATCGGGGTGGGCCCAGTCCGGCCACGGCTCGGTGACGGCCTGCCGGGCGGGAATCTCCCGAACGTGAACCAGCTGCTCCGGTTCGGTGCCCCCACCAAGTAGGGGAATCAGGGAGTCATGAAGGGCCACCTTGCCATTGTGTCACTCCGGCGGGTGCGGAAAACCAGAAAAGGTAGGTTAGGCGCGAACCACGAAGACGTCGGCGAGATGCTGCCAGCCCAGGTACTGATACAACTGCTGGCCGTCAGCCGACGCCATGAGCAGCCCGTGTTCCACATCGTCTTCCAGCACCGCCGAGGTAAGCGCACGCATCACGTAGCTGCCGAGCCCGCGACGACGGAACTGTTCACTCGTCAGGATGCGGTCATAGACGGCGAAGCCCTGTTCCACTGCGACTGATCCGCGGGCCGCCTCCTCACCGTCGGCGGTCACGATGACCCGGCGACAGGTTGGCTCACGCAGGTGGGTAATGGAGAACACCTCATCTGGCGGGCGAGGGTCCTCGACGTCCTGACCGTCCATGTTCACGGTCATCAGTGCCTGATGGTTGTCAATCACCCTCAGGCCCAACGGGCTGAGTAGGCCGAGTAGTTCGTCCATCCGGGTGGTCACCACGGTGAGGAGACGATTCGGGTCGGCTCTGGTTTCAGTTGCGAGCGAGAGTGCCAATTCGTCGGTGGGTTCATACAAGAAGTGCTCCTGCTGATTGCCGTGATCCGTGAGGGATACGGACACCGTGCGGCCATCGTCGTGCGGCTGATAACCCCGGCAGGAGGACCAACCGGAGATCCACGTCTTCAGCAATTTTTCGGAGAGATGTGCACTCATGAAATGACCTTAGGCTTTGTGGCTGGTATTGAACATAGGACACCGAAGCCGTAGTCGATTCGAGACCTCACCGAGGGCGGACCGTTATGCTTGACTGCGTGTCCATGAACCGCATTGTGCTGTATTACGCTTTCACCCCGCTACCCGATCCGGAGGCCGTCCGCCTCTGGCAGCGGGCACTCTGCGAGAAGCTCGGGCTCCGGGGCCGAATCCTGCTGTCGAAAGACGGGATCAACGGAACCGTCGGCGGCGAATTGAACGCCATGAAGCAGTATGTGAAGGCAACCCGCGAGTATCCGGCCTTCAAAAAGATGGACATCAAGTGGTCCGAGGGCGGGGCAGCTGACTTTCCCCGGCTCAGCGTCAAGGTACGAGACGAAATCGTGTCTTTCGGCGCCCCCGCGGAGCTCAAAGTCAACGAGGACGGCGTTCTGGGTGGCGGCACGCACCTGAAACCCGCGGAACTGCACCGTCTGGTGGATGCCAAAAAGGCCAGTGGTGAGGAAGTGGTCTTTTTCGACGGTCGCAACGCGCTGGAGGCGCAGATCGGCCGGTTCAAAAACGCGATCGTCCCCAATGTCGCGACCACCCAGGACTTCGTCAATGAACTCGACTCTGGTCGGTATGACGACCTGAAAGACAAACCGGTGGTCACCTACTGCACTGGGGGGATCCGCTGCGAAGTTCTGTCCAGCCTGATGATCAATCGCGGCTTCACCGAGGTGTACCAGTTGGATGGCGGAATCGTGCGGTACGGGGAGGAGTACGGTGACTCGGGCCTCTGGGAGGGGTCCCTGTATGTTTTCGACAAGCGCATGCACATCGAGTTTTCACAGGATGCAAAAACCATCGGCAAGTGTGTTCGCTGTGAGACACCGACGAACAAGTTCGAGAACTGTTCCAACCTCGCCTGCCGCAATCTGACCCTGTACTGTGCGGACTGCGCCGCTTCCCCATCGACGCTGCGCTGCCCTCAGGGCTGCGAATCCGATGAGGCCGAGGCAACCGCCGCGGGTGCTGCGTGAGGCATGCCGAGTTCACCAGCGATGTCCCTGATGCACCGCTCAGCAGTGACAAGGCGCTCCTGGCGGCCCTCACCGCCGACCTTCAGTCACTCAATTACACGCCCGACGGCGTCGCCGGGCTCATCGGAGTCGAAGCCTGGGAGTCGCTCGAGAAGGATCAGCTGATCCCCGCCCTCCTCGCCTGTCGGCAAGCGGACATAGCAGTCGGGGATGAACCCACTGCTGCGGTGCTGCTGTGGCTGCTCGGCGAAACGGTACCCGAAGCCCAACTCAGCGAAGCCTTCACCCGAACCACACCAGTCGGGCTGGGCCAGCTGGGGCTGGCTGAACGGGATGGTGCGGACGGCTGGCGGGCGGTTGTCGACCTCCGCCCCTACACAGCCGACGCCGGGGGCGATCTGTGGGTGGCCAGCGACCTGGGCCAACATCAGCGGCCCGGGGTGCTCCGCCGCGATCACGTCCTCGGTATCGGCCAGGCTTCTCGCACCCTTGCCCAACTGACGGTCCGGCCTGTCGTGGACCGTGCCCTGGATCTCGGCACCGGGTGCGGCATCCAGACCTTCCACCTCCTTGGCCATGTTCGGCATGTCACTGCCACCGATATTTCGGCTCGAGCGCTTGCGTTTACCCGTTTCAACCTGCTCCTGAATTCTGAAGGTTTAGGGCTGGACCCCGATGACCTCGGAAACCGGGTCACCCTCCGGCAAGGCAGCCTCCTCGATCCGGTAACCGGCGAAACGTTCGACCTGGTAGTTTCCAACCCTCCGTTCGTCATCACGCCCCGTCGCCCGGGGGAAACCGCTGATAGCCAGTTCACCTACCGTGATGGCGGGCTGCCCGGCGACGATATTGTCTCGACACTGTTCAGGGAACTACCTTCCGTCCTCACCCCGGGTGGCACCGCCCAGCTGTTGGGCAACTGGGAAATTACCTCCGGGGCGAGATGGCACGATCGGATCGAGTCCTGGCTTCCCGCCAGTGTGGACTGCTGGGTTCTGCAGCGGGAACAGTTGACGCCGTCGGGCTACGCGCTGACCTGGCTGCGGGACGCCGCCGAAACCCGTGATCCGGACGCGTTCGTTGACCGCTACGCGGCCTACATCGACGACTTCCGGTCCCGCAACGTTGAATCAGTCGGCTTCGGCGCGGTGCTGCTTCGCACGCAAGGAGTGCCGCGCACCGGCCAGCCCTCCATCCACCAGGCTGCCTCTGCACCGGAGGTGCCGCTCCGTCGGTTCGAGGAGATCACGCACGCGCTGGAGCAACCGATTGCCCCGCACTTCGCCGCCGGCATGGGCAGGTACGACTGGGCTGTCGAGCACGCCGGTGACCTACCCGAGCAACATTTGCTGGTGGCCGACGACGTCACCGAGGAACGCCACCAGCGCCCGGGCGCCGAACACCCCGGAGTAATCCTGCTCCGGCAAGGTGCTGGCTTCCGGCGCACCAACCTGCTGAGCACCGAGTTGGCGGGCTTCGTTTCCGCCTGCGACGGTGACCTCTCGGCCAGTCAGATCGTGATGGCTCTCAGCGCCCTCCTTGGCCAGGACGACGACGCCTTCCGGGCCGCGCTGCTGTCCGACGTGAGAGAGCTTGTCCTGGACGGATTCCTGATTCCGGCAGCAGCCAACTAACGCCGGAAGGCCACCGATCCCGGCCGCCAGCCCGGGTGCCGGGCAGCCCCGGCGAGGAGAGGTTGTGCACAGTTATCCCCCTTTTGTGACCACCGGTACACCGAAGCCGTTACCCTATTGCAGGAAGGCATGCCGCATACTGTGAAGGGTATGGGGGCTCATAGCCTGAGCCGCCCCGTTACGAAGACCGCTGAAACGCCATCAGCTCAGCGGACCTATATATAGGAGAGAAGTGCCCACTAAGGCAACGGACAAGAAGCCCGGCCGCAAGCTCGTCATTGTTGAGTCACCCGCAAAAAGCAAGACCATTGCGGGTTATCTCGGCGAGGGCTTCGAGGTCACGGCGTCCATGGGGCACATCCGGGATCTTCCCCAGCCCTCAGACCTGCCCGCCGAGCTGAAAAAGACCGGTGTCGGCAAGTTCGCGGTGGACCTCGACAATGACTTCGAGCCCTACTATGTGGTCTCGGCCAACAAGAAGAAGACAGTCGCCGAGCTGAAGGCGGCGCTCAAGGGCGCCGAAGCCCTCTACCTCGCAACTGACGGTGACCGCGAGGGTGAGGCAATCGCCTGGCACCTGCTTGAGGTGCTCAAACCCAAGGTCCCGGTCTACCGGCTGACCTTCCCCGAAATCACCAAGGAAGCCATTCAGCGGGCGCTCCTGGAAATGCGCGAACTCGACATTCCGATGGTCGACGCCCAGGAGACCCGGCGGATCCTGGACCGGCTGTACGGCTACGAAATCTCACCAGTACTGTGGCGCAAAGTGGCTCGCGGCCTCTCAGCCGGCCGGGTACAGTCGGTCGCCACCCGGCTCGTCGTCGAACGCGAGCGCGAACGGATGGCCTTCCGTGCAGCGTCCTACTGGGACCTTACCGGCACCTTCTCACCGCAGAGCGGTGACGAGCGTCAGTCCTTCGCGGCCAAACTCGTCAGCCTCGACGGTTCTCGTGTGGCGACAGGCAAGGATTTCACCGACCTCGGAGAGCTGAAGTCATCGACGGTGGCACGGCTCGACGCCGAAACCGCTGAATCGTTGGCGGCCGAACTGCAGGACGCAGAGTTTGCGGTCCGCTCGGTCGACACCAAGCCCTACACCCGCCGGCCGGCAGCGCCGTTCACCACTTCGACCCTGCAGCAGGAAGCAGCCCGCAAGCTGCGGTTCTCCTCCCGGGTCACCATGCAGGTTGCCCAGCGCCTGTACGAAAACGGCTACATCACGTACATGCGAACCGACTCGCCAGCCCTCTCGGACCAGGCCGTCAACGCTGCCCGCCGCCAGGCATCCGAACTGTACGGTGCTGAATACGTCCCGGACGCCCGCCGCGTGTACAAGGGCAAGTCCAAGAACGCCCAGGAAGCCCACGAAGCGATCCGCCCCGCCGGTGACTCCTTCCGCACCCCAGCGCAGGTCGCTGGACAACTTCGCGGCGAAGAATTCCGGCTGTATGAACTCATCTGGAAGCGCACGGTCGCTTCCCAGATGGCTGATGCAAAGGGTTCGACGGCGACCCTCCGGTTGGGTGCCCTCGCGGCCGGCCCGGACGGAAAGACGCGTGACGCTGAATTCTCGGCCTCCGGCACCGTCATCACCTTCCGCGGCTTCATGGCTGCCTATGAGGAAGGTAAGGATGCCGGGCGCAATGAGCAGGATGCCTCGGCCGATGGCGGGCAGGAAGCAAGGCTTCCCAACCTCGCCGCGGGTGACAAGTTGGGGGCGGAGGAGGTCAACGCCGTCGGGCATGAAACCTCACCGCCGCCTCGTTTCACTGAAGCTTCGCTGGTGAAAGTCCTGGAGGAGCTGGGTATTGGCCGGCCCTCAACCTACGCCGCAACCATCTCCACCATCATGGATCGTGGGTATGTGCGGACCCGCGGGCAGGCGCTGGTCCCCAGCTGGATCGCTTTTTCGGTGGTCCGGCTTCTGGAGGAGCACTTCCACGACTACGTCGACTACGACTTCACTGCGGAGCTGGAAGAGGACCTGGACCGCATCGCCCGCGGTGAGGCTGGCCGGGTCGACTGGCTGAACCACTTCTATTACGGGGACCGCAAGGTCACCGGGCTCCACACCATCGTGAACGACCTCGGCGAGATTGACGCGCGCAAAATCAACTCCATTGAGATCGCCGAAGGCATCACACTGCGCGTCGGCAAATTCGGGCCCTACCTGGAGAAGCCGCTCCCCGCTGATGCTGAAGAGGGAACCGAACCGCAGCGCGCCAACGTTCCTGAGGACCTGGCCCCCGACGAACTGACTGTCGAGAAGGCCATCGAGCTGATGAACACCTCCGGCACTGAGGAACGGATCCTCGGCGAGGATCCGGACACGGGGCGCTCCATCGCGGCACGGGACGGCCGGTATGGTCCCTACGTGATTGAGCTCATCCCGGAGGTCACCGAAGAGGAGCTCGCCAAGCAGCCGGTCGAGTATTACAAGAACGGGAAACCGAAGCCGCCGAAAAAGCCGACCAAAGAGAAACCCCGCACTGGGTCCCTGTTCGCTTCAATGTCGCTGGACACGGTGACTCTCGAGGACGCCCTGAAACTCATGAATCTTCCGCGGGTTCTTGGCGTTGACGCCGAGGGCAAGGAGATTACCGTGCAGAACGGCCGGTTCGGTCCGTACCTGAAGAAGGGGACCGATTCGCGATCCATCGGGTCGGAGGAGGAGATTTTCACCATCACGCTGGAACAGGCGCTGGAGATCTACTCGCAGCCCAAGCAGCGCGGCGGGAGAACGGCCGCGCCGCCGCTGGCCGAGTTCGGCGATGATCCGGTGTCCGAGAAGCCGGTAGTGGTCAAAGACGGCCGGTTCGGCCCGTACATCACCGACGGGGTCACGAACATCACCGTTCCGCGGTCAATGGCCATTGAGGAACTGACCCGCGAACTGGCACTCGAGCTGTTGGCGGACAAGCGGGCCAAGGGACCGGCTCCGAAGAAGACTGCCAGCCGCGCGCCCGCCAAACGCAAGGTCGCTGCACGGAAGTAGGACCTGATGGCGGGCCCTTCAGGGTCCGCCACCAGTAATAGGACGCCGTGGGGCGCGTCGTCAACGAAAGTATCGACGAGAATAATGGAATCATGCGTCTAGGCGTCTTGGATATCGGATCAAATACTGTGCATCTGCTCCTGGTGGATGCCCACGCCGGGGCACGCCCGGTGCCTTTTGCGTCCCACAAGCGGCCGCTCCAGCTTGTCGCTCACCTCGACAGCGAAGGCGCCATCAGCGATCGCGGTCAGCGTGAGTTGATCAATTTCGTCAAGGATGCACGAAAGTTCGCGAGCCGGCATGGTGCTGAGGACTTCCTCGCGTTCTGCACCTCAGCAATCCGCGAGTCGGCAAACGGTGAGGCCGTGCTGCAGCGGGTCAAAGCGGAAACCGCTGTGGTACTCCAGGAACTCTCCGGCGATCAGGAAGCGGCAATGACCTTCCAGGCGGTTCGCCGCTGGTATGGCTGGAGCCCCGGGTCCATCCTCAACCTGGACATCGGCGGCGGCTCATTCGAAATGGCGATGGGCGAGGACGAACTGCCCGAGGTGGCTATTTCCGTGCCCCTGGGAGCTGGCCGGCTCACCCGCGACTGGCTCAACGATGACCCCCCGACGGCCAAAAGCGTGAAGAACCTCCGCCGCTACATCCGCGCAACCATGAAGGACGCCGCGGCCGAATTCAAGTCCCTCGGAGAACCGCAACTGGTGGCAGGCACATCGAAGACGTTCAGATCACTTGCCCGTCTGGCCGGAGCCGCCCCCTCAGCGGCCGGACCGTTCGTCCAGCGCGAACTCCGGCTGGAAGACCTGTCCCTATGGACCAAACGATTGGCGGCCATGTCGGTAAAGGACCGGGTGAACCTCGACGGCGTCTCGGAGACCCGGGCGCCGCAGGTCCTCGCGGGTGCCCTGGTGGCCGAGGCAGCCCTGGAGGTGTTCAAGGTCAACAGCGTCAAGATCTGCCCGTGGGCCCTGCGTGAGGGTCTGCTGCTGCGCCGGTTCGACACCTTGATGTTCGAGGCGCAGGTACCGATGCCCGCCGTCGGCGTCGGGCACGTCCAACTGAGTTCCGCCCTGCAGGACGAGCCATGGGCAGGATGAGCGGCGCTGTGAGCGAGGAGACCGCGCCGGAGGGGAACCAGGGGGTGCGCGTGGCGCTGTCCAGCGCGTCAGTCTACCCACTGGCCGTCCATGAGGCTTTCGCGGTGTCCCGCAGCCTCGGCTACGACGGGGTTGAGGTGATGGTCACCAACAACCATGTGAGCCAGAACCCCGACAAGCTCAGCGCACTCAGCCGGCAGTATGACCAGCCGATCGTCGCCATTCACGCACCAACCCTGCTGCTGACCCAGCAGGTGTGGGGCAAGGCCTGGACGAAGGTGGAAATGTCAGCGGCGATGGCAGCCGAGGTGGGTGCTGGGACCGTCGTGGTGCACCCGCCCTTCCGCTGGCAGAGTGGCTACGCGGAGAACTTCGCCGAGGGGGTGCAGCGCATCACTGCTGAGTACGGGGTCACCGTTGCCGTGGAAAACATGTACCCGTGGCGGGTCCGTGGGCGTGAAGCGAAGGCGTATCTGCCGCACTGGAATCCGGTGCCGCAATCCTATGAGGCGATCACCTGGGACTTCTCGCACGCCGCAATAGCCGGGATGGACTCGTTGGAGGAAATGCGGACACTCGGCGACCGGCTGTCGCACGTCCATCTGACCGACGGCACCACCAACGGTAGAGACGAACATTTGTTGCCCGGCCAGGGGACTCAACGCTGCGCGGAATCGCTGGAGTTTCTGGTCAATTCAGGTTTCACCGGGGTTGTGGCGGTCGAAGTAAGCACGAGAAAAGCGAAAGGTGCCGACGAGCGGGACAAGTGGTTGGGGGAAACACTTGCTTTCGCTCGACGGCACCTGGGTCAGGCCAAGGAAACCTGACGGTTCATCACTCGCACCTCTAGGAGGTGTTACCAACATTAGGCCCGCTAGTTGTGAGTTAGCCGGGAGGATGCTGGTAGCCGGGTGTGTGGACGGCGGATCCGGCCCAGGGTGCGGGAGAGCTTAAAGGACGGTGCCGGTGAGCTGTCCAGGAAAGTGGGGGGCTAACCTGTGTCGCTCACCGGCACCTGAAGACCAGACCAAGGAAGTCCGGTCGTCATCTCTCGCACCTTTATGAGGTAATAACGAGTGTACTGATATTTCGCCGAAAAAGTGGCGCCGTTAGCTGGGATAACGCTGGGAATTTGTCCGTGGCAGGATGGAAACATGACCAACGTGACTGAACCAACGATTTCCTTCCTCGGCTGTGGCTCTATGAACGAGGCGATCCTCGGCGGTCTGCTCGCCGGTGGCGTGTCACCGGAGCGGGTGACGGCGACCGTCAGGAGTGCCGAACGTGCGGCCGAACTGCGCCGCGTGCACGGCATTACCGTGTTGGCGACCGCTGAGGACCCTGACGCCAACCGCACTGCAGCCGCGGGGGCCGACGTCGTCATCATGGGGGTCAAGCCGGTCGGAACGATCGCCCTGGCCCGGGAAATCGGTCCAGCGCTGCGGCCGACGACGACGGTCATCAGCGTTGCGGCAGCCATTTCCCTGGCGATGCTCGAAGCTGCGCTTCCCGAGGGTCAGCCGGTGATCCGTTCGATGCCCAACACCCCATCCCGGCTGGGCAGGGGAGTGCTCTCCATCTCGGCCGGTACCCACGCGGACGCCTCACTCATGACGCAGGCGCGGGACATTCTCGGCTCCGCGGGTACCGTCGTCGATATCCCTGAGGACCAGGTGGATGCGTTGTCAGCCGTCAGCGGCTCGGGCCCGGCCTATGTGTTTTATCTGGCGGAGGCTATGGCCGCCGCGGGTGTGGAACTGGGGCTTGACCCAGGGCTGGCGAAAATCCTGGCCACAGAAACGGTGGCCGGCGCCGGGTACATGCTCGCGGAGCAGGATGCGGACCCCACCGCCCTGCGGCGAGCCGTCACCAGCCCCAACGGCACCACCGAGCAGGCCATCGCGACATTCGACCGGTTGGATCTGCCGGTCATCATTGCCGCCGGAGCCCGGGCCGCCAGCAACCGTGCCCAGGCCATCACCGAGGAGTTGGACTCCTAGCAGGCCCACGCCCCGGGCCTAAGGGCGGGCAGCGAACCGTTCCAGCAGGTCAACGTGGCCCGAAACGATCAACATGTCCCGGCTGCTCACCTTGGTGTCTGGCCGGGCGTAGGTGAAGTCCTCTCCTGGCGACTTCACGCCGACAACGGTGACGCCGTACTTGGACCGCACCGCCGATTCGCCCAACGTGAAACCCTGGGTTTCCTTCGGCGGGTACATCTTGACGATCGCGAAACCGTCGTCGAACTCGATGAAGTCGAGCATCCGCCCGCCGACCAGGTGAGCTGCACGCACACCGGCGTCGGCCTCGGGGTAGATGACGTGGTTAGCGCCAATGCGTTTGAGGATCTTGCCGTGCGCCGGGGTGATCGCCTTGACCCACAGATGGTCGATACCGAGGTCCACGAGGTTGGCGGTGATCAGCACGCTTGATTCGATCGAGGTGCCAACGCCGACGACGGCGGCGCTGAACTCCTGCGCGCCGAGCTGGCGGAGGGCATCGATATTGGTGGCGTCCGCCTCAACGACGTGGGTGAGCACCCCCGACCACTTCTGGACAAGCTGGGTGTCGCGTTCGATCGCCAGAACCTCACGGCCTTGCTTGACCAGCTGGTCGGCCGTCGCTGAACCGAAGCGGCCCAAGCCGATCACCAGTACCGGTGCGTTATGTGCTGGTCTCTCAGCCAATGATCGGCCTCTCTTCAGGGTAGTGGTACAAGGTGCTGCGCTGCCGGAGGGCCAGTGCAGATGCCAGGGTGATGGTTCCCATGCGGCCGGCAAACATCAGTGCGGACAGGACGTATTTTCCTTCCGGCGGCAATTCAGCACTGAGGTTGGTGCTGAGCCCGCAGGTGGCGAACGCTGAAATCACTTCGAACAGCACCCGGTTAAGGTCCTCCTCGGTCATCCACAGCAGAACCCCCGTGGCAACGAGGACCAGGGTCGCGCCCATAAAGATCACTGAGATGGCCACCCGCATGACGCCTTCGGGAATCTTACGCCCGTAGGCCTTCACATCCGAGTTGCCGCGTGCCTCGGCCACGATGGCGAGGAACATGACGGCGATCGTCGTGACCTTGATGCCGCCAGCGGTGGAAGCGGACCCGCCACCGGCAAACATGAGTGCATCGGTCAGCAACATGGTGGCCGACCCCATTTCGGCCTGGTCCACCAGGTTGAACCCGCCCGATCTGGTCATCACCGAGGCGAACAGGGCATGGATCACCTTGTCGCTGTTGCTGAATCCGCCGATGGTCCGGCTGTTGGACCATTCCATTGCGCCCCAGGCAATTGCCCCGGCTACCAGCAGGATCAGCGAGACGTTGACGGTCAGCTTGGTGTGCAGGCTCCATTTACGGACCCTGAGACGGTACTGGATGAGGACCAGGATGACGGGGAAGCCGAGGCTGCCCAGAAACACGCCGATCATGATGGGTATCAGAATGAAAAGATCGGTCTCGTAGGGGACCAGGCCATCCGAGTGCGGCGTGAACCCTGCGTTGTTGAAAGCGGAAATCGAATAGAACACCCCATGCCATACGGCGAGCCAGAACGGTTCTCCAAGCACCATGAATCGGGGGATCAGCATCAGGGCGAGCACAATCTCCACGACCACCGATGTGGTGATCACGATGCGCAGCAATGTTCCCACCTCGCCGAGGCGGGAGGCGTTGTTCAGCGCGGACTGGGCTAGCAGCTTCCCACGCACACCGAGCCGCTTGCTCACCATCAGCGCGAGCAGCGATGCGAGAGTGAGGGTGCCCAGGCCGCCGACGAAGATGGCGATCAGGATCACCAGTTGCCCGAAGAAGGACCAATAGGCGGCGGTTGAAACCACTGTCAGACCGACCACGCAAACCGCCGAAACCGCGGTGAACAAGGCATCGTGCAGCGGAGCGGCGACGCCGTCGCTGGAAGCGACCGGCAAGCTGAGGAGCACGGTGAAGATGAGGATGACGCTAAAAAAGATGATCAGGGCGACGCGAGCGGGGGAGCTGTTGGCCACTCCATCGATGAAATCCCGGATGCGAGCCAGCACCCTCAGGTATACGCTCTGCTCTTCCTGCAGCCAGGATGGCTGTGATCTTGCCATTGCGCTCGCTTTGCCCCGGTTCCGCGGTCTCGACTTCGGATGGATCGCTCCAAATGCCCTCCGAGTAGTAAACCACTTTCATCGGGCCAGCGTGTCCAAGCGCCCACTAAATCACGTAGCCTGTGAGTGATGAGTAGCGAATCCGCGTCGTTCCCCACCAGTGTTGTCTGGGACGAATCCATGCTGGCGTACAACTTCGGTCCCACGCATCCGATGAACCCACAGCGGCTGGCCCTTACGGCGCGCCTCGCGTCGGACCTGGGTTTGTTCGACCGGGATGGGGTGACGGTCGCTGAACCATTCGTGGCGACCGACGGGGAGTTGGGAACCGTTCACAGTTCCCACTACATCACCGCTGTGCGGACTGCTGATACCAATCCGGATCAGGCCGATCAGGCACTGGGTCTGGGAACGGCAGACAACCCGGCGTTCCCGGGAATGCACGATGCGAGCGCGCGTTTGGTCGGTGGGTCGCTGGCTGCCGCCGACGCTGTGTTGTCCGGGCGGACAGTGCATGCGGTGAATTTCGGCGGCGGCATGCACCACGCGAGCCGGTCGATGGCCAGTGGATTCTGCATCTACAACGACGCCGCCGCGGCGATCCAACGCCTGCTCGACGCTGGCACGCAGCGGGTCCTGTATATCGACGTTGACGCCCACCATGGGGACGGCACGCAGAACATTTTCTACGATGACGCACGTGTCATGACTATCTCCCTTCACGAAACGGGGATGAGCCTATTCCCCGGGACCGGGTTCGCCAATGAAACGGGCGGCGTAGGGGCGGAGGGCTATGCGGTGAACGTAGCGCTTCCGACTCTTGCCGGGGATGGTGGCCTGCTTCGGGCCTTCCACTCGGTGGTCCCGCCACTCGCCGAAGCTTTCCAGCCGGAGGTCATTCTGAGCCAGCACGGTTGTGACAGCCATGTGGACGACCCGCTGACCAATCTCAGGATCAGTATCGATGCGCAGCGCGAGATGGCAGTCAGCATCCGTGACCTCGCGTCCCGCATTTGTGAGGGACGGTGGATTGCCACGGGGGGAGGCGGATACAACGTCACCAGTGTCGTCCCCCGGGCATGGTCCACTCTGATTGCCGTTGCTGCCGGGGTGCCGATAGGGCCCAAGACCGCGGTCCCGGAATCGTGGCGTTCCTATGTGCTTGAGCACTACGGTGCCGAGGCGCCGCTGTTAATGGGTGACGGCGCCGACACCTGGTGGCGGTCCTGGGAAGTTGGCTACGACCCGAACGATGACCTTGACCGCACCGTGATGGCCACCCGTAAGGCGGTTTTCCCGCTCCACGGACTTGATCCATGGTTCGACTAGCACCGATTGCGTATATGTCGTTAGGGTAATGGAATGGTAATCGAGGATGTGTTCGCAGTCGTGGCTGAAGGTACCCGCCGCGAGATTCTCGGGTCGTTACGCGCCGGAGACAAAGCGGTCGGTGAGCTGGTGGTCGAGCTCGAGGTCAGCCAGCCCACGGTATCAAAGCACCTGAAAGTCCTGCGTGAAGCGGGCCTGGTCTCAATGCGTGCGCAGGGGCAGCGCCGCTTCTACTCCCTGAACCCGGCTCCGCTGCGCGAAATAGAGTTATGGCTCGGATCGTTTGACCTTCCGGCCCAGCCATCGATAGCCCCTGAACTGGCGGTCGTTCCGCCTCGCCACTCGGGAGTCCTCGCAGCAGCCGTTGATCCAGCGGCCGATCCAGCCATCGACCCTGCCGGGCAGCAGGCCTTCGGCCGGACAGTCGGTCGTGCGGGCCAGCGGGCAGCCGACCTCTTCGCGCAGTTGCCGAAGCTACGTCGACGCCGCGACTAACCGGTTGGTGGTGCGCCAGGATGATAGCCCGGCAGCACTTTCACTTTAGCCACAGCAGCCACTACAGTATGAGGCAGCGGTAAACCTTCGAATTGCAAGACGGCACGCCGTGTGACTGCCAAGTGGTTAGTCTCAGATTGCACACGTTGGGGGTGCAGACCTCAGTGTAAGGAGCAATGTGGGATGGTAGACGCGAGCAATTTCTCAGACGTCAAATTTCTGACCGTCGCCGAAGTGGCCGACATGATGAGAGTTTCCAAGATGACTGTGTACCGCCTGGTTCACGCAGGCGAGATGCCGGCTGTGCGCTTTGGCCGTTCCTACCGGGTCCCAGAATCGGCTGTTGAACAGTTCGTTCGGGGTGCGGCGGTGGAGGGTCAGCCCGAAACCGGATAGCCCAACGGGGCCGGTCGGGGCCGCGGCTAATTAGCGGTACCCTGTTAAGGAGCGTTTTACGCGCTATCGGCTGTGCGCCTTAGGGCGAGAAGGCCGATCCGCGTAGGTAGTTGCGTTATTGTCAGCATCCGATCGTCGTGCCCACCCGGGCCGTGTATCGGAAACCGAAGATCAGTTTGTGAGGACTTTATGGGTTCAGTAATTAAGAAGCGCCGCAAGCGTATGGCCAAGAAGAAGCACCGCAAGCTGCTTCGCAAGACTCGTCACCAGCGTCGCAACAAAAAGTAAAAACAGTTTCATCGTTGGGCCTGCCACCTCTGTGGCGGGCCCAACGGCGTTAACGGGGGCTGGTCAGTTTCCGCGCATCCGGGTGAAGCCACGCCAGAGCCCGTACACGGCGCCCGCCCCGGTGGCTGCTTTGAGTCCAAGGGTCGCGGCCCGGCGGCCGCTGCGGAAATCGTAGATCGGCCAGTTATTGTCCCGTGCATGATGCCGGAGTTTGCGGTCCGGGTTGATCGCCACCGGATGCCCCACGATAGTCAGGAGGGGAATGTCGTTGTAGGAGTCGCTGTAACCCCAGCACCGTTGCAGGTTCAGTCCCTCTTTCTCGGCGAGAGCACGCACTGCAACGGCTTTTGCAGGACCATGCAGGAACTCGCCCACCAGCTTCCCGGTATACAGACCGTCAGCGACCTCGCCAACAGTGCCGAGTGCGCCGGTGAGTCCGAGACGGTTGGCGATCACGCTCGCCACTTCCACGGGAGTGCCGGTGACCAGCCATACCCGGCGACCCGATTTCAGGTGTTGCTCGGCCAAAGCGCGAGCGCCGGGCCAAATCTTGGACGCGATCATCTCGTCGTAGACTTCCTCGCCGAGCGCTTTGACGTCCTCGTGCGCGATCCCGATCGCGAAGGCCAGAGCCGCGTCGCGTACAGAGTTGATGTCGGTCATATTTTCGCCGCGCATCACGAACCGGAGCTGTTTCCAGGCCAAGCCGCTGGCGAACCTCAGGGTGAACGCTTTCCGCTGATACATTTTCCGGGCCACATGGAACAGACTCGCGCCCCGCATCATCGTGTTGTCGACGTCGAAAAAGGCGGCGTCCCCTCCCGGGCCGGGAAGGGTGGCGGCTACCCCTGGAACGGTACGCAGGGGCCCGGTACTGGCAGCGGACATAGTGTGAGTCTAAATCAATTGCGTCGCGGCGTGCGG
>NZ_ALPM01000073.1:54967-55378 GCF_000294595.1 Arthrobacter sp. TB 23
CCGAGCCGCACCGGATGAGGCGGTAGCTTGGATGACATGGTTTCTCCTCCCCGGCCGGAAATGCCGACAGACGGTGCGGTGAGCCCCGTCGTCGAGCTGTTGACGAAGCCCGATTGCCACCTGTGCGCTGCTGCGCGGGCGGTGGTTGCTGCGGTCTGCGAAGAGCTGGGAGTGCCCTGGCACGAATTGTCGACAGTTGATGCACCCGACCTGTTGGAGCGGTTCGCCGAGGAAATCCCTGTCCTGCTTATCGACGGGGTACAGCGAGATTTCTGGAAGATCGATGAGGCGCGCCTGCGGAGGCTGCTGACCCAGTGATCGGCCGGGAAGCCAGCTTTGTGTCGCGGGCGCCGCACCCTAAGGTGAAGATACTCACGGTGTCGGCCGGTCCGGCGTCGTGCAGACCTGCCG
>NZ_ALPM01000073.1:55385-67362 GCF_000294595.1 Arthrobacter sp. TB 23
GGCTGGCGGACAGCAGACGGAGTGATAGAGAGTGACGACGCCTGAACTACCAGAGCTACACCTGTCAGGGGCTGGCACTGCCGCACGGCAGATCCCGTCAGCGTCGCTGACGCGCCTGACCGTCTATCTGCGGGCACTCACCTCGTTGCTGGCGGAAGGCACCGAGCGGGTGTCCTCTGACCGGCTGGCTGAAGCGGCCGGCGTCAATTCGCCCATCCTGCGCAAAGACCTGTCCTATCTGGGGTCCTATGGCACCCGGGGTGTCGGCTACGACGTGCAATACCTGAACCGGCAGATCTCGGCGGCGCTCGGCCTGACACTCGACTGGCGGGTCGCCATCATCGGCGCGGGCAACCTGGGGCGCGCGCTGGCTGGTTACTCCGGTTTCGAATCCAGGGGATTCGAGATTGTTTCGCTGTTCGACGCCGACCAGTTGGTTGTTGGAGCGGAGGTGGGCTGGCTACGGGTGAGCCCAATCACCGACCTGGAACAGGTCCTGGAACGGACCCGGGCCAACATGGCGGTACTCGCGGTTCCCGCAGCAGTGGCACAGTCACTGTGCGACCGGTTGGTTGATGCAGGAATCACCAGCATCCTGAGCTTTGCGCCGGTAGTGCTGCAGGTGCCTGAAAGTGTCCAGCTCCGGAAGGTGGACATGGCCACCGAACTGCAGATTCTTGCCTACCACGCACAACGGGCGCAGGAACCGGACCTTGCTGCCGACGCCCGCACCCGTTCGGCGCAGTAGGTTGTGCAGGCGCTTTGAGCGCCTGGCGTGAGGGCCTAGAACTGGCCCGGAACGATCTGCTTCTGGAAGTACGGGCGGGCCGGCTTCAGGAAGGTCATGACGACGCCAGCAACGCCGAGCAGCGTGACGATGATGGTGAGAACAGTTTCCAGCGGACCCGGAGTCATGAGTTCCTGCCCCTGCAGCATCTCGTTACCTTCGAGCATCGAAGCGGACAGCAGTCCGAACAGGTAGGACAGGACGGAGAGGGCAGCCAACACGGTGGCTGTGATCCTGGCCCAGTTATGTCCCTTGCGGATGAAGATCGCGAGGAGAATGTAGACGCCCGTGAGCACCGTTGCAAACACCAGCACGAGCGCGGTGGCGACCCCGGCGCCCGCCCCTGACACGGGGGTAGTCATCACGCTCAGGATGCTGGCGAGGAAATTGAGCACGCCGGCGGCGATGATCAGCCAGAAGGCCCGCTCCACCTCTTTCGGCGCAGGGCCCTTCTCGGTGACCGACACCTGGTTCATATTCCCCGGGTAGCTGTAGCCGGAGGGTTGCGCATTCTGGTAGCCGTAAGGGGCTGGCTGTCCGTCGGTGGGGTTCTGTCCGACGGATGGCTGCTGTGCTCCCGCGTTATCGCGTGGTGGCAGGTCCTGGCCGGGATGGGGGTCATTGGGAGGTGTGCTCATTGCCGTTTCCTCTTCACTTGAGACTGGTTGATACAGACCCTGTGGGGCCACATAGCCAACCCTAGCGCGGAGCTTTGTGCAGCCGGGGGATTAAACAACAGCGGCTGCCGAACTCCAGAACGGNGCGGCAGCCGCTGGCTGGGGAGGTCTACTTGGCTGGAGCTACGAACGCTGCATCAAGGTTGATGGTGACTTTGTCGCCGACCAGAACGCCGCCGGCTTCGAGGGCGGCATTCCAGGTCAGGCCAAAGTCCTTGCGGGAAATGACGGTCTGACCGGAGAACCCGGCGCGGGTTGCGCCGAAGGGGTCAACTGCCACCCCGTTGAATTCGGTTTCGAAGACCACCGGGAGGGTTACGTCGCGGATCGTCAGGTTGCCTGAGAGCTGGTAGGTCTCACCGGAACCTTCGATGGAGGTCGACTCGAAAATCATTTCGGGAAAACGCTCGACGTCGAAAAAGTCCTCGCCGCGGACGTGGCCGTCGCGGTTGGCGTCGTTGGAGTTGAAGGAAGCAGTCTTGATGGTCGCGGTGACCTTGGAGTCACTGAGTGAGGACCCGACATGAAGTGCTGCGTCGACGGTGTCGAAGTTGCCGCGTACCTTGCTGATGCCAGCGTGGCGCACGGTGAAGCCGACCTCGCTGTGTGAGCCGTCGAGGGTCCAGGTGCCGTTGTTCAGTCCTGTAGGAATTGCCATGGTGGATCTCCTGATGATGGTGCGGTCTGGGTTATGGGTAGGTGGCAGCCGGAAGGCCGTCACCTATAATAAACATGCATTTGCATCGATTATTCCCGAAGTTAGTTAAATGTTCAAATGAATCTGCGCCGGATCGGCTTCGGCGGATTTAGCTGACCGACCGAACTCTGAGAAACTGGACCTATGTCCCTAGCTACTGTCCACCTCGTCCGTCATGGCGAGGTCCATAATCCAGAGCGTGTACTTTACGGGCGACTCCCGAATTTTCACCTCTCGGAGCTGGGCCAAAAGATGGCTCAGCGGGTTGCAGGTCACTTTGCGGCCCGGGTTGCCGGCGGGGCGAGCGTTGTCCGGTTGGTAGTGTCCCCACTGACCCGGGCGCAGGAAACTGCCGCTCCGATTGCCGAACGGCTCGGCCTTGAAATTGTGACGGACGACAGGGTTATTGAGGCCTACAGCCGATTTGAGGGCATGTCCCAGGTGGCCCAGCAGTTGCGGAACCCCCGGCACTGGCCGTTGCTGGCCAACCCATTCCGGCCATCCTGGGGTGAGCCGTACAGCCAGCAGGTAGAGCGCATGATGGCCGCAGTGGGTGATGCCCGGCGGGCCGCCGTCGCGCTCGCTGAAGCAAATGGGTCGGCGGGTCCAGCCGAAGTAATCCTGGTGGGCCACCAACTGCCCATCTGGGTGTCCCGCCTTGCCGCGGAGAACCGGCGGCTATGGCACGATCCCCGAGATCGCGAGTGCACCTTGAGCTCGATCACGTCCCTGGACTTCGACGGCGGGCGCCTGATTGGGGTGCGCTATGAAGAGCCAAGCGCGGACCTCCTGCCCGGTGCGGCAAACCTGCCGGGAGCGTAGTAGTATTACTACACGTTGTAGAACTGTGGAAGAAGCTGTGAAAAACTCTGACCGATCCGCCCGGCGCCCGAAAAGGCTCGGGACAGCACTGGCTATTGGGCTGTCCGCCGCGATTGCCCTTTCGGCGTGTGCCGCTGACGATCCGTTGGCTCAGCAGGCGGCCGTGGGTGACAACAAGAACTACATTGCCGGCGACGGCTCGGTCACCGAGTACGCCGTGGGCGACCGGGGTGAACCTGTCACGCTTACCGGCACGAAATACGATGGCACCGTCGTCGACTCGGCGGACTGGGTGGGGGATGTGACGGTGGTGAACTTCTGGTACGCGGCCTGTGCGCCCTGCCGCGAGGAAGCACCGGACCTGGTGGCGCTGCACGACGAGTACCAGTCGGCGGGGGCCCGGTTCTACGGGGTCAACATCCGGGATACGGAGAAGACCGCCGAGGCTTTTGAACGGAGCTTCGAGATTCCCTACCCGAGTCTCGATGATCAGGACGGCGGGGTGCTGCTGGCGATGACCAGCTATGTTCCCCCTCAGGCAGTGCCCACCACGCTGGTCATCGACAAGGAAGGTCGGGTGTCAGCGCGGATTCTCGGGCTCGCCGACAAGACCACGCTCGGGGCTCTCATCGAAACAGCACTGGCCGAGTAACTGACAGTGAATCTTCCCCTCCACCTGAGTGCCGTCGTCGGCGGCTCCCTTCCGCTTGCCCCCAGCAACGCCTTCGCCGATACGGTGCTGAACGGCTCAATGCTGCTTGCCCTGCCGGTTGCACTCCTTGCCGGTCTGGTGTCCTTCGCATCGCCCTGTGTCCTCCCGCTGGTGCCCGGCTACCTGGGCTATGTCACGGGACTGACCGGTGTCGACCTTGAGCAGCAGAAGCGCGGCCGGATGCTGACCGGGATCGCCCTGTTTGTGTTCGGATTCTCGGTGGTCTTCATGGCGTACGGTGCCCTGTTTGGCCAGCTGGGAGCCTGGATGGTTGGTTCCGAAAGCTGGCTTATCCCTGTCATGGGACTGGTGGTGGTGCTGATGGGACTCATCTTCATGGGTGGATTCTCCTGGTTCCAAACCGAAAAGAAGTTGCAGACCAGGGTGCCTACCGGGCTGTGGGGGGCGCCGCTGCTCGGCCTGACGTTCGGGTTGGGCTGGGCCCCGTGCATCGGCCCCACTCTCTCTGCTGTGCAGTTGCTCGCGTTCTCCAACGACGACGCCAGCGCGGCGAAGGGCGCAGCACTGACCTTCGTGTATTGCCTGGGTCTGGGCCTTCCCTTCCTGCTGATTGCTCTCGGCGTGCGACGTGGAATGGGAGCGATGGCCTTCTTCAGGAAACACCGGCTGTCCCTGCAACGGTTCGGCGGCGGGATGCTGGTGGTCGTCGGCTTGCTCATGGCTACCGGGGTCTGGACCCTGTGGATCAATGAACTGCAGAACTGGCTTGGCGGGGTGACCCTCCCCATCTAATGACAACTGATCCCAACGAAAGGGGGCAGACAATGACCCCCGACACTCCCGAAGGCGGAAAGCCCGACGTCGCGCTGCCAGCGCTCGGCTTCCGCGGCAGCCTCCGCTGGGGCTGGACCCAACTGACCAGCATGCGCACAGCCCTGTTCCTGCTGCTCCTGCTTGCTGTCGCCGCCGTTCCGGGGTCCCTGTTCCCGCAGCGCCCGGCAAACCCCGCAGTAGTCACCCAGTACATCCAGGACAACCCCGACACCGGGCCGATCCTTGACTGGTTCCAGCTGTTCGACGTCTACTCCTCGGTCTGGTTCTCGGCCATTTATCTGCTGCTGTTCATTTCCCTGATCGGCTGTGTCATCCCGCGCACGCTGGTTCATGGCCGCGCGATGAGGTCGAAGCCGCCCCGGACGCCCCGGAAACTATCCCGGATGCCGATCTACGGCACCCTCGTGCTGCCCGCCGGAGCGCAAGCCCATGGCTCCCGGCTCACCGCGGCGTCCGCCGCCGCCGACGCCGCAGCCTTGCTGAAGAAGCGCGGTTACCGGGTGGACCTCCGGGACGCAGAATCGGCTCAGCCCTCGGTTGGAGCCGAACGCGGCTTCCTCAAGGAGGTCGGCAACCTCGTCTTCCACTTCTCCCTTATCGGTGTTCTGGTGTCAGTCGCCGTCGGCGGCCTGTTTGGCTACAGCGGGCAGAAAATCATCGTTGAAGGTGACAGCTTCGTGAATACCCTGGTTGGTTACGACGCGTTCACCCCCGGGGCCAATTTCAGCGCCGGCCAGCTTGAACCGTATTCGCTGCGACTGGACAATTTCGACGTCCAGTTCGACCGGCAGGAAACTCACTACGGCCAGCCGCTCGACTTCACCGCCAACGTCACCACCAAGGATGGGCCGGAGGCCGACGAGGTCGAGCAGGTCCTGAAGGTCAACTCGCCCCTGAAGATCGGCGGCACGGGTGTCTACCTGGTCGGTAACGGGTACGCGCCGATAGTGACGGTCCGTGACGGCAACGGAGACATTGCCATGCAGGGCCCGGTTGTCACCATCCCGCAGGATGGGCTCTTCACCTCCCTCATCGTGATCAAGGCTCCCGACGCCGCCCCGGACCAGCTGGGGTTTGTCGGCTTCTTCCTCCCCACCGCTTTTGTCGGCGAGGACGGCGTCGCCTTCTCCCGCGACCCGGATCCGTTCAACCCCCAGCTCAACCTCAACTCCTACTACGGCGATCTTGGCCTCGACGACGGCGAACCGCGCAGCGTTTACGTGCTCGACACCGAGGACCTGACGGAGCTCAACAGCCGCACCAGTGACGAAGGCGGAATCGTCCTCGGCGCCGGCCAGACTTATGACCTGCCGGATGGCAGGGGGTCCGTCTCCTTTGACGGCCTGGACCGCTACATTGCGGTCGACATCCGCCACGATCCGGGCCAGCTGGGAGCCTTGGTTTTCTCCTCCCTGGCACTTGCGGGTCTAAGCGCGTCACTGTTCATCGGACGCCGCCGGGTCTGGGTGCGCACCGGCACCCATGAGGACGGTCGCACCATGGTCGAGTACGGGCTGCTGGCCCGCGGCGAAGACCACCGCCTGACCGGCGAGGGCGCCGCAATCGAAAAAGCGCTTCGCGCGCAGTGGCTGGTGGATGAGCCGACCAAGGAGCAAGATGGATTCACCAAGCCATCAGGCAATGGCGAAACCACCACTTACGCGTCAGACAGTACGGCCACCGAACACGCATCACACCAGGTAGGAAACGGTAAGGACAGCTAATGCAAACAATCAACCAGGCTCTGGGTGAGTTCAGCGAGCGTTTCATGCTGCTCGCGGCCCTGACCTACACGGTCGCTTTCATTGTCTTCACGCTTGACCTGGTGAAGAGCAGCAAGCGAATCCGGGCGGTCGAGGAAAACCTCGCCGCTGCGCAGGAAGCTGACCAGATGGCGCTGGTGGGCGCAGACCGGAGCAGCCGCCCAGGCGTCCGTGCCGGTTCAGCTGGCGTTGCCGGTGACGCCACCGCCGATGACACTATGGACTACGCGGGTCGACGGAAACTCGCGAGAATCGCCGTCGTGCTGACGGTGATTGCGGCACTGATCCACGCCGCCGGTGTCATCTCACGGGGCCTTGCGACGAACCGGGTGCCCTGGGGCAACATGTACGAGTTCTGCACCACCGGAGCGCTCGTCGTAGTGGTGGTCTTCCTGCTGGTCCTGATCCGTAAGGACCTCCGTTTCCTCGGGACCTTCGTCGTCGGCCTCACCCTGGTGATGCTGTGCGCGGCGACGATCGGTTTCTTCACACCGGCAGGCAACGTGGTTCCCGCCCTGCAGAGCTACTGGCTCGTCATCCACGTATCGGTCGCGGTGGTGTCTTCTGCACTGTTCACCCTGACGTTCGCCATGTCGGTGTTGCAGCTTATTCAGACCAGCCGGATCCGCAGGCTCGCCGCCGGGGGTACCGACCGCGCCCCGTTCATGCGCCTGGTCCCGTCGGCGCTCAGCCTGGAGAACCTGTCCTACCGGATCAACGCCGTCGCCTTCGTGATGTGGACCTTCACCCTGATGGCCGGCGCAATCTGGGCGGAAGAGGCCTGGGGCCGGTACTGGGGCTGGGATGTCAAGGAAGTGTGGACCTTCGTCATCTGGGTGGTATTCGCGGGCTATCTGCACGCACGGGCCACCCGCGGCTGGACCGGAACCCGCGCAGCCTGGCTCTGCATCATCGGGTACCTGTGCATCGTCTTCAACTTCACGATCGTGAACATCTACTTCTCGGGCCTGCACAGCTACGCCTAGACCGGGTCCGCAAGGGCGCAACCAGACAAAAAGTGCAGCTACGCCCACGGCGTGGCTGCACTTTTTTGTGTGCCGTCGGTCGTAGCGGGGCCGGTGTGGTGAGCAACCTGGCCTGGGGCGCGACCTGGGGTGGTGAGCAACCTGGGCCAGCGGGGCCAACCTGGACATCGGTGGGGGGACATGTTGCCCTCGAATGTCTTGATTCCTGACCGATCCGGTCCCGACGCCGGTCCCGACGCCGGTCGCTCGCCGTCGCAGGCCGTCGCAGGCTGGTCCCGACGCTGGTCCCGACGCCGGTCGCTCGCCGGTTGCGAGCCGACCGCGGGGCTGCTGGGCGTGCCGGGACGGGTGTCAGGCGGTCTGGCTGCCCGGTTCGGAGTCGGTGTCGCCGTCGTTCTTCTGCTTGTCTTCGCGGGCCTTCTTCTCCTGCGCCGCGCGGAGTTCCTGCTCCTTACGGCGCAGCTCCTTCTCGCGGGCGTCCTGCCGACGCTTCGCCTCAAGGTTCCGAAGGAACTGAGGGTCGTCATCCGGCGCGGTGGGATGCCTGGGCGCGGGGCGGGACCGTCCACGGGGGCTGGTGGGGCGGGAGCGACCGAACAGGAACCAGAGCCCTGCCCCGAGCAGCGGAACCAGGACGATCGTCACGATCCACGCGGGTTTGGAAAGGCTGCGCACCGAGTGCGCCTTGGTCATGATGCAGTCGATCAGTGCGTAGACGATGACGGCAACTGCAACGAGGATAAGAAACAACAACAGGCGAGGCATCTATCAATTGTAGGCGAGTAAACTTGATGAGTGCCCTTCTTCAAATTCACTGCCCTACGCCTCGGCCTCGTCGTGGTTTTCTTCGTCATTTCCTACTGGCTCGGCCTTGGCGCCATCTTCTCCGCGGTTGTCGCGGCGATTCTGGCCTGGTGCGTGACCTACCTCTTCTTCCGGGAAATGCGTGACGCCGCATCGGCGTCGTTGCAACGCCGGTTCAGGGACGGTGCGCCACCGCAGCGCAACCTTTCCGAGCTCGACGACGCCGCCGCCGAGGACGCCTACGACCCCAACGCCACGATCAACGCAGACCGCAAACCCCGCCCTTGAGCGATGCCGCCACCGGGCGCCTGCCGGGTAGATACGCCCGCTGGCTCTGTGGGCTGTCCGGCGCTGCAGCGAGGCCAGCAGGAGTAGCTAGCCCAGCACAGCAGCTAGCCCAACCCAGCGGGTAGCCCAGCACAGCGGTCAAGCCAGCACAGCGGTCAAGCCAGCACAGCGGTCAGGACCACTCCGGCCCCGAAAAGCACACTGAACCCGAGATTGATCAGCCCGGTCATCTTGAGGACCGGGATCAAGCTTCGGCGTTTTTTGCCCTTGAGCATCAGCCAGCTCGGCATCAGGCAAGCGGGGATGAGCAATAGCACCAGGAGCACCCAAGGGTAGTCGTAGACCAGGAACAGGGGCAGCAGGAGTGCCACGGCGAGCATCATCACGTAGGTGATCCGTGCTGCGGTATCGCCCAGCCGGACGGCGAGCGTGATTTTCCCGGCTTCACGGTCTGTCGGGATGTCCCGAACGTTGTTGGCCATCAGGAGTGCCATGGCAATGATTCCGGTGCTGATGGCGCCGATCCAGGCCACAGCGCTCAGCTGGCCCGCCTGCGTGTAGGTGGTTCCGAGCGTCGCGACCAGACCGAAGAACACAAACACAAACACATCGCCCAGCCCCATGTACCCGTATGGGTTGCGTCCGCCGGTATAGCCCCAGGCAGCAGCCACGCAGCCCACTCCCACCAGCAGCAGGAACCAGGTCTGCGAAAGCACAATCAGGCTCGTCCCAGCGACCATGGCCAGGGCAAAGCAGGCAAAGGCAGCCCACTTCACCTGCCCGGGACGGGCGGCGCCGGAACCGGTGAGACGCAGGGGGCCCACCCGATCGGCGTCGGTACCTCTGACGCCGTCGGAGTAGTCATTGGCGTAGTTGACGCCGATCTGCAGCATCACAGCGACCAGTGCGGCCAGCAGGGCGTTGACCGGTTTGAAGGCGCCAAGGTCGAACGCTGCAGCGCAACCCACGATCACCGGGGCAATCGCCATGGGGAGGGTTCGCGGGCGGGCGCCCTCAAGCCATTGTGCGGCAGTAGCCACAATGCAATCCTTTTCGTCGGGGGAGTAGTGGGTTACGCGCTGGCGCGTTCGAGCAGAGCCCGAACCGCCAGCCGGTCGGGTTTACCGTTGGGCAGGAGGGGAAGCGACCCGAGGGTCAGAATGATCCGGGGCGCCGCGTGCGACCCGAGGGCCGTCTTCGCGTGTTGGCGCACCTCATCCGGGTTCACGTGGCCGACGACGACGGCGGCCACCTCAGTGCCCCACTCGGCGCTTTCGATGCCCAGCACCAGTGCTTCCTGAACGCCCGGGAACCCTTCGATCGCTGACGCGACGGCTCCGGCCGAGACCTTTAATCCACCGGTGACAAGCACATCGTCCACCCGTCCGGTAAGGCTCAGCACACCATCGGTGATGGCACCGGCGTCGTCGGTCTTGAACCAGCGGCGGCCGGAATTGAACTGGAACCGGTCGGCGCTGAGCTCGGGCTGCCCCAGGTAGCCATCGGCGAGCACCGGTCCGCTGATCCACAGCCGGCCATCCTCGGAGAGGAGGTCCACGCCTTCCAGCGGGACGCCGTCGTACACGCAACCGCCGCAGGTTTCACTCATGCCGTACGTGAGCACCAGGTTCAGTCCGTGTTTGCGCGCTTCGCTGCGGAGGGTTTCGGACGCTGGGGCGCCGCCCAGCAGGATGGCGTTGAACCGGCGCAGCACCTGGAGCGTTTCAGGACGTGGGTCCTGGAGCAGGCGGTGCAGCTGGGTGGGGACCAGCGACGTGAACCGGACCTTGTCGGTCAGTTCGCCGGCGGCCGCAGTGAAAGCCTCCGCGCTGAACGGGGCGGAGAGGTCCATCGCCCAGGGCCGGGTGCCGGCGTAGAGCGACCGGACCAGCACCTGAAAGCCCGCCACATAGTGCACGGGCAGGGTGAGGAGCCACTGGCCCTCAGCCTTCAGCGCGAGGGCGGTCCCCATCGCCGAAGCGGCGAGCGCATCGACGCTGAGCATCGTCTGCTTCGGGACGCCGGTCGAACCCGAAGTGCTGAGCACGGCGGCGATCTCGTCGTTCGACAGTTCACCGTCGAAGCGCTGGTCCGGGTCGGCATGGGGCGCGACGGCGGGGCCTTCACCGGCCAGCGCAGCGGCCAGTGGGGTGAGGAGGGCATGAGGGTCAGCCTCGGGCGGGGTGTGGATCGGTAACAGTTCCATGATTGGCCTAGAAATAGTAGGGGTAAGCGGACCAGTCGGGTGCCCGCTTTTCCAGGAAGGCTTCCTTACCCTCGACCGCTTCGTTGGTCATATACGCCATCCGGGTCGCTTCGCCAGCGAAGACCTGCTGGCCCGCGAGGCCGTCGTCGGCCAGATTGAACGCGAATTTGAGCATGCGGATTGCCTGCGGGCTTTGCCGGGCAATGTCCGCTGCGTACTGCAGTGCCGTGTTCTCCAGTTCGTGGTGGTCCACGGCCTCGTTGACCGCGCCCATCGCGACCATTTCTTCGGCTGAGTACTCCCGGGCGAGGAAGAAGATCTCGCGAGCCTTCTTCTGCCCGATCTGGCGGGCCAGCAGCGCCGAGCCATAACCGGCGTCGAAACTTCCCACCGTGGCATCGGTCTGCTTGAACTTGCCGTACTCGCGGGAGGCGATGGTCAGGTCAGCCACCACATGCAGACTGTGCCCGCCGCCGGCCGCCCACCCATTGACGACGGCGATGACCACCTTCGGCATGGTCCGCATCAGCCGCTGCACCTCAAGAATGTGGAGCCGGCCGGCCCGTGCGGGATCGACGCTTTCACTGGTCTCGCCGTCGGCGTACCGGTATCCGTCGCGGCCGCGAATCCGCTGGTCGCCGCCCGAGCAGAACGAGTGGCCGCCGTCCTTCGGGGATGGCCCGTTGCCGGTGAGCAGTACGGTGGCGACATCGGAGGTCATTCGCGCATGGTCCATCGTCCGGTACAGCTCATCGACGGTCCCGGGGCGGAACGCGTTGCGCACCTCGGGCCGGTTGAAGGCGATCCTCACCGTTGGCAGGTCTTTGACCTCCCCGCCGGGGCCCCGTTCGACCTGTCGGTGGTACGTGATGTCCTCGAGATCGCCGAACCCGGAGACGAGTCGCCAGCGGGCAGGGTCGAAGAGGTCAGAAACCTGTGGGGGAAGGTCGATAGTCACCCATCGAGTCTAGCTTTGTGCCGAGCGGTTGGCATGAAGAGGGTCCGCCGTTGGCCAGCGGTCTCGTTATCCCGGGGCCCTGGCGTATTTTTTCGGTGTTTGGTTAGCTAAGCCAATGCTGGCTGCCAGAGGGGCGGCCGCCGAAGGGAGAGCCGTGAAAGTCACCAGGATCCTGGCAATCGTTGCAGTCTCGTCTTCAACCATGTTCGTTGGCGCGTCGACCGCGATGGCAGCAACGGACGACATCGTGTTCGTCCCGTTCGACCAGGCGACGGTAGTAGACCCGGACACCGTCACCTTTGTCACCGGGGGCGTGATCGCAGCCGACGGTACAAACCTGTGCGCGGTCAACCCTGGGTCCATCGTGTTCCCGGATGGAACGTACCCCTGCTTCATCGATTTTCGATCCCCCGACCCGGACCCCGCACCTCAGGTGGGCCAGATGCCGGTGGGCGGCGTCGACACCGGGGTGGCTACGCCCG
>NZ_ALPM01000073.1:67371-71486 GCF_000294595.1 Arthrobacter sp. TB 23
CGGCAACCCCTGCCGCGGCGGGCATCGCCGCTGCTGGTGGTCTCGCTGCAGCCATCGTGTTGTTGCGTCAACGCGCCGTTCGGAGCTAAGAGTCCTCACCCGAGGCAGAACTCATTGCCCTCAGGATCGACCATCGTGTACCAAACGTGGGGGCCTTGGTTCGCCTGGTAGAGAAACTGGGCACCCCGGCCCTCAAGCCGGGCCCTGAGCTCGTCTTTATCGTCACAGTCGAGGTTGATGTCCAGGTGGCAGCGGTTCTTGACAGTCTTCGGTTCAGGCACTGGCTGAAATAGCATCCGTAGCCTGCCCTTGTGGCTATCCTCCCCGGGGCGGCAGATGGCTGCGCCGTCGCGCCACACGCGCACCCCTTTGTGCACAATGAGCTCATCCGGCTGGGCCCAGCCCTTGGCCAGCACATCGTCGATGAAGGTCTGATCGGTGGGTTCCACCACCCACCCGAGCGTTTCAGCCCACCAGTCCGCCTGATCGTGGGTGTTGGTGCAGTCGAGGGTGATCTGGATGTTGTAGGTCATGGACCGACTTTAGGGACGGACGGGGGCGGGCACTACCTCATCGCGGTCAGTAGCTGTCCGTGTGAGGCTCTGCTTTGGCGGTTGTTTCGGCGGTTCTCCAGTTTCTCGACGCTGAGGCGACACCCGGGACGCCCTGGGTGATGACCGCGGCGTAGCCGCTGATCAGAGCAGTCGCTTCGAGCACCGTGACCTCGAGCGTGCTGGGCCGACCCATCTCGATCCCTTGACGGATCGTGAAGCTCGCGCCCGCAGCTATCCGACCCTGAGCCCTCAGGTACCCGGCGAACGCTGCGGCCGCGGCACCGGTAGCGGGGTCTTCAACCACCCCGCCCCAGGGGAATGGATTCCGCGCCTGCCAGAGGCCGGGACCGGCGGGAGCTATCAGGGTTACCGTGATCCACGTATGCGTCCGACAGAGTTCCTGCAACGCAGCGAAGTGGTAGTCCAGAGTGCCAAGCGTTTCGGCATCCCTGACGACGACGACCGGATGGAGATTGCCACCAAATCCGATCCCGGGAAGATAATCGGGATGGAGCACCTCCCCTGTCCACCGCAGGCTGCTCAGGAGCAGCTCAAGATCGGTGGCAGCCAGCGGTGAGCAGCTGATCGGCGGGCTCTCCAAAGATCCCAGAAAGCCTCGACGGTCGCGTGAAGCCCTGACGTTAACCGGTCCCACCTTGGTATGCAGCGTATAGGCGCCCAGTCCCGCGTCTTCCCCCAGTGCCACCGCCGTCGCGATTGTCGCGTGACCGCAGAAGTCCACTTCGCCCATCGGCGCAAAGTAGCGGATCGGAATCGGGGAATCGGCGGTGATGGGTCCGGTGAGGAAGGCCGTTTCGCTGTAGCCGACGTCGGAAGCTATAGATTGCATTTGATCGTCAGAAAGATCCGCGGCCTCCATCACCACCCCGGCCGGGTTACCTCCCGCGGTTGAGGTGCTGAAGGCTGAGTAGCGTCGGACGGCAGGCGATGCGGATATCACTGATGGGGGGTGCTTCGATTGGTGGTCACACCCACATTTTGTCGAAAATCCACCGTCAGCGCGACAAGGCAGCCGGGGGCGTGCCCCGGTGAGGTTGACGGCTTGCCCACACCGGGGCACGCTGGAGCCATGAGGAAGTAGCCTTGCACCTGCCTGTTCGGCCGGCGCCAACCGCCCGCTTCGAACCCGCGCGCCGCGACGCCTGCGCACTTTCCGATATCGCGAGGAACTCCTTTGACCGAACATATCCAACTTTCCGACGTGTCCCACGGCTATGGGGACCGCCTGCTGCTTGACCACGTCGACCTGACCGTCGGCCGTGGCGAACGGGTGGCAGTGGTCGGGGAGAACGGCGCCGGCAAGTCCACGCTGATGCGCCTGGTGGCCGGGCTCGAAACCCCCGATGGCGGACACATCTCAGTGCACGGAGCGGTCGGTCACCTGCCGCAGACACTTGACCATGCGCCGTCCGACACCGTCCAAACCGTGATTGACGCGGCCTTGAGCGGAATCCGGGCCCTCGAGGCGGAGCTGAGGAGGCGTGAAGCCTCCCTGGAATCGGCTGATTCAGACGAGCTGGAACACTACGGGGCACTCCAATCCGAATATGACCTGCATGAGGGCTACGCCGTCGACTCGCGGGTTGACGCAGCCCTCAGTCAGCTGGGGCTGGGCGGCCTGGAACGGGGCCGCACCCTTGACACGCTCTCCGGCGGAGAACAGGAGCGCCTTGCGCTGGCTTGCCTGCTCGCCGACCCGGCCGTCATCCTCCTGCTGGACGAACCCACCAACCATCTTGACGACGACGCCGTCAGCTGGCTGGAGCGGGAGCTCGCCGCCCACCGGGGCGCGGTCGTCGCCGTGTCCCACGACCGATCGTTCCTGCGCACCTTCGCGACGACCATCATTGAAGTGGACGGCGACCGCAGGGAACTCCGGCGGTATGGCGATGGATACGAGGGATACCTCCGGGCCAAGGTTGCTGAACGCAATCGGTGGGAACAGGAATACCAGCAATGGCTGGACGCCAAGGAAGCCGAACGAATGAAAGCCGCAGCGGTGGAGGGGCGGATGGGTTACGGGCGTCGACGCGACGGCGACAAGATGGGCTACGACTTCAAACAGGGCACCGTGCAGGAAGCCATCACCAGCCAGAAGCGAAACGCGCAGGAGCGGCTGCGGCGGCTGGAGGAGCGGCCGGTGGATCGACCGCCTCAGCCTTTGGCGCTGTCCGCCCAGTTCGGCGGGCAGTCACTGACCGGGCCGGTGATCACTCTTGAGGGCGTCGCGGTCGGTGATCGTCTGGCAGTGGGTTCGCTGACGGTAGGAGCGGGGGAGAACCTCCTGGTTACCGGTCCCAACGGAGCGGGTAAAACGACTCTGCTTGACGTCATGGCCGGGCTTTGCCCGGTGCAGGAGGGCACAGTGGTCCAGCGGGGCAGGCTCGGATACCTTCCGCAGGAGCTGCCCCCGCACCCCCGCCCGTCGATGCGGCTCCTGCCGGCCTTCGCCTCGGGTCTGCAGGGCGACCTGGACGAACACGCCGACCGCCTCCTCAACCTTGGCCTGTTCCGCAGCGCCGACTTCCTGGTTCCCGTCGGGACCCTTTCCGCGGGCCAATACCGCAGGCTTGCACTGGCTCGCCTGCTGGTGGGGCGCTACGACGTCATCCTGTTCGACGAACCCACGAATCACCTCGCCCCGGTGCTGGTGGGGGAGCTCGAAGAGGCTCTGGCCGGGTACGACGGCACCCTCGTCGTCGTCAGCCACGACCGCGAACTCCGGAGGTGGTTCACCGGCCTCCCCGGCGCGAAGGAGTTGCGGCTTGAGGCCGGCCGGGTCGCGGGTCCGCCGGAATAGTTGCGGCACCGCACACAAGCGGTGGGGCAACGCCGGCTTTGCGGGGGAGCCACTTTTCCGGACACATCTGTAATATAGAACGAACGGTCAGTAATTAGGCTGACCGTGTGACTTACACAATCGTTGATGATTCTGGAGGCAGGCATGGCCGAGGCATTTCTGGTCGGCGGGGTACGCACCCCGGTGGGACGCTACGGCGGAGCGCTTTCCGGGGTCAGGCCCGATGACCTCGCAGCGCTCGCGATCCGCGAGGCGGTGGCCCGCGCAGGTATCGACCCCGGGGAAATCGACGAAGTGATCTTCGGCAACGCCAACGGCGCCGGCGAGGAGAACCGCAACGTCGCACGCATGGCCTCGCTGCTCGCCGGACTCCCGGATACCGTTCCCGGAATCACCGTCAACCGGCTCTGCGCCTCAGGGTTGTCAGCCATCATTATGGCCTCCCACATGATCAAGTCCGGCGCCGCCGACATTGTGGTCGCCGGCGGCGTGGAATCCATGAGCCGTGCGCCCTGGGTGATGGAGAAGCCGGCCAAGGCGTTCGCCAAGCCGGGGGACGTGTTCGACACCTCGATCGGCTGGCGGTTCACCAACCCGTTGTTCGCGGCACAGGACAAGACCACCTACTCCATGCCGGAAACCGCAGAGGAGGTCGCCTCGGTGGACGGCATCACCCGCGACGACGCCGACGCCTTCGCCCTGCGGTCCCACCAGCGGGCACTCGCCGCGATTGAGGCGGG
>NZ_ALPM01000074.1:0-1209 GCF_000294595.1 Arthrobacter sp. TB 23
GGTGGGGGATGTGGTGCGGATTAATGCTGGTGGTTCTGCGGTGGTTGCTGGTGGGGTGCAGTGGCTGGCGGATGAGAAGTTTGCTGGTGGGAAGTCGTTCACTAACGCGAAGGTGACCCAGATTGCTGGGACCACGATGGATGACCTGTATTTCTCGGAGCGTAGTGCGGCGTCGTTTGGCTATAACGTGCCGCTGCCGGCCGGGGAGTACACGGTGAAGCTGCACTTCGCCGAGATTTGGCATGGTGCGAGCGGTGGTGGTCCGGGTGGTGCTGGTAAGCGGGTGTTCAGCGTCAATTTTGAGGGCGGTCCGGTGGAGATCGCAGGGCTTGACCTGAATGCTGTGGTGGCCCCGATGACGGCCCATGTGGTCTCGACGGTGGTCCCGGTAACGGATGGGAATCTTGACCTGGACTTCACCTCGACGGTGGATCAGGCGAAGATCTCAGCCATCGAAATCATCCCCGTTTCGACGGGGGACGGTCCGCAGTAGACGGCGCGGCATCAAACCGGCGACTGGTCCAGCTGTTAGGCCCAACTAAACCAAGGAGAAGCGCGTGAAACAACAGTCAGCACTAGCAGGGGGGCACGCACAGGGCCGACTGAAGCATCGAAAGGTGCTGAGGATCCTTGCGGTCCTCGCAGCGGCGATCCTTCTTTTGCCTGCCTCAGCGATCGACTCACCCTCAACCCTTGCCGCTGATCCGGAGGTGGTGCGGATCAATGCGGGCGGACCTCAGATGACGGTGGGCGGCATGGTGTGGGCGGCCGATCGGTCGTTCAGCGGCGGTAAGGCCTACAGCAACCCTAAAGTGACGGCGATCGCTGGGACGGTCAATGATGCGTTGTACCTGACCGAGCGGAGCGCGACGACGAATCGCGGGGCGTTCAACTATACGATTCCCGTCAGCCAGTCGGGAACGTTCACTGTCCGGCTGCATTTTGCGGAGATTTGGCATGGTGCCACCGGTGGCGGTCCGGGCGGTGTAGGTAAGCGGGTGTTTGACGTGAACCTCGAGGGCGGGCCGGTTGAACTCGATGACCTGGACCTTTTCGCTGAGGTGGGGGCGATGACCGCTACGGTAAAAACCCTCTCACAGACTGTGACGGACGGTGCTCTGACCCTTGACTTCACGGCGTCGGTCGATCAGCCGAAGATCTCGGCGATTGAAGTGGTCTACCCAACCGGCACCACCCCCCAACCAGCTG
>NZ_ALPM01000075.1:0-44170 GCF_000294595.1 Arthrobacter sp. TB 23
GGGGATGATTTCGATGGCTGAGATCTTCGCCTGATCCACCGTCGAGGTGAAGTCCAGGTCAAGATTCCCATCCGTTACCGGGACCACCGTCGAGACCACATGGGCCGTCATCGGGGCCACCACAGCATTCAGGTCAAGCCCTGCGATCTCCACCGGACCGCCCTCAAAATTGACGCTGAACACCCGCTTACCAGCACCACCCGGACCACCACCGCTCGCACCATGCCAAATCTCGGCGAAGTGCAGCTTCACCGTGTACTCCCCGGCCGGCAGCGGCACGTTATAGCCAAACGACGCCGCACTACGCTCCGAGAAATACAGGTCATCCATCGTGGTCCCAGCAATCTGGGTCACCTTCGCGTTAGTGAACGACTTCCCACCAGCAAACTTCTCATCCGCCAGCCACTGCACCCCACCAGCAACCACCGCAGAACCACCAGCATTAATCCGCACCACATCCCCCACCTGCTCCTCCGGCGGCAGCGTGGCTGTCACCACCGTTGAGGGACCTGAAAGGTTGGCTGCCGCATCCGTTGCAAGGACCCGGTAGTAGGACACGGCGCCTGCAGGCGCCGAGGTGTCAGCGTAGGCGGAGGTTGTTACCGGCGAGCTGGTGAGCCGCTGCCATGGACCGGAGGCACTGGTGCCCCGCTCCAGGTAATAGCCCGCGAGATCGGGTTCGGAGTTGTCGTTCCAATTCAGATTGACTGTGGATCCGGACACCGTCGCGGCCAGTCCGGCGGGAGCCGCCGGTGGTGTGGTGTCGGTTGCTCCGGCTGGAGTCGCATTGGTCATCAGGTAAACGTTGTCCTGATAATCACAGTTCACGTCGCCCGTGCCGCACTGGTTGGCGGCCGTGACATAGTCGTGCCCTACGATCCAGGCGCCCGGAACTGCAGCTCCCGTCCGATCCTTGACTGGCCAGGTCTTGATTGGGACGTGCGTGTTGTTCTGGGTTGATTGACCACCGACCACCAGTGGAAAGTTGACCGTCGGGCTGGCCGAGAGCTGAGCTCCACCGGTCAAGGCACTGTTGAGCGGGAGGGTGGTCTGGCCGTAGGTAGGATGATGTGAGGCGGTTGTTCCCGCAATATTGATGGTTTCCGATGCCGTGCAGCAGCCATGGAACGCGGCTATCTGACGCACCGTGACGGGCTTCGTAGTATCCATCCGTTTCCAGGTCTTGGACCGGACTTCGTCACCGTTGAGCGGCGAGCCGGTGTTTTCGGCACCGTTCCCCAGAGTTCCAAGGTTCGTGGTCCAACCGAAAGCCTTGGTGATCTCAGCCAACGGCAGTTCATTGTTTCCTTCGGGGCTGGGCATATAGATGCCCCGTAGCTGAATGGTAGTCATCGGCTTTGCTGGGTCGCTCGTGGTCAACTCGACCTGCGCGGTGCGCACTGACGACAATCCTGTGACAGAAGTGAAGCGGGCCTTGAAGGCCTGGGTTCCGCCCGGTGGGATGACGAAGGGGCGGGCCGGCAGGTCGATAAGCACGAACTGGGACGCGTTGAGGCCGCTCAGGGTAGCGTCAGACACCCTGAGGTCCTTGGTGCCCGTGTTCGTGATAGTTGCCGCCGCTTCGTCGACCACCTTATGGGTGGTGACCCCCGAGTTCAGCCGATGCATGACCAGCCAATCCTCGGAGAACCCTGGGATAGGTTGGCCCGCAGTCCTCGTTGCCTGCTCATTTCGAAGGGTGAGGGTGCCGCCCACATCCAGGACCTCAAATTTGACGGTTCTTTTGAAGGTTCTACTTGCGGAGTCCGTAGCGGCGACATCGAGCGTGTAGTTGCCTACCTCATCGAAGGTGAACGGTGCCGTGTAGGGCGCCGCCGTACCGCCGTTGATTGAGTAGGTCAGCGAGGTGAGGGTAGCGTCAGGAGACGCTTCGGCGGCCAGTGCCACTTTTGCGACACCACCCGAATATTGAGCCCCTACCTCAAGGCCGTTGGCAGTGACACTAATGTCAGGTACCGCGAGATTCACTCCCTTGATACTGACCCAGTTGATCTTCGTGTTGGTGCCCGTGGGAACCAGGGTTAGCATCCCATCGGTGACCTCCACAGTGATCGTCCCCGTTTTGAACGGGGCAGATCCGGTAGGGGTATACGGCGCGAAGACGGGCTTGCCCTCAACAGAGATCGCGTGCGTCGAGTCGAGGTAATTGGCATCGCCGACCGCGAGGGAAACCTGGTAGGTGCCGTTGCCGACGGCGTGCTGCCAGACTCCTGTTGAAAAGGCGTCCTGCATTTGCACCAGGGACTGCAGCGTGGGATCCGCCGGATAGATGATGCCCGTGGTTGGGGTGGCCCTGTTCCGGGCCGAAGTAAATCGGTCGGTGGGTTGTCCGTTGACGAACCAACCGTGAGCGTCCTGGTCGAACGCTCCCCCGGTGTCTGCCACCCAGCCTGACGGTGTGGGCACCGACGATGGCTGGAAATTGTATTTCACCTGCGGCGCCGTGTCCGGAACGGCACTGAGAGCGTCCCCCTTAATCGACACCCAGTTGAGCTTGGTATTGGTGCCTGTTGACGCGAGGGTGAGGGCCCCGTCGGTGACTGTCACTTCCCGCGTTCCTGTTTGGAATGGGGTTGCGCCGGTGGGCACGAACGATGCAACGAGCGGCTGACCCTCTACCGAAACACCATGAACCGAGTCCAGATATCCGGCGTCACCCACCGATCCTGCTACCTGATAGGTGCCATTGGGAACTTTGTACTCCCAGACACTGCTGGGAAATGCGGCTGCCGGTCCCATATGGATATTGGTCTGGAGCAGCGGGTCACCCGCTGGATAGTTGATGCCAGCCGTAGGCGACGTCCGATACCGTGTTCCGCCGCTGGCGTCGTACGGTGTGCCATTGACCGACCAGCCGGAGCCGCGAGTCGCCGAGTACGCTATTCCGGTGTCAGCCGTCCACCCTGCGGGAGTCGGCGCCGTCGTCGTTTGGAAGTTGACTTTTACCTGGGCACCCTCGGTGGGATCATCCCCAGTAATCGGGCCCTCAACCGGAACGATGTCGAGGTAGTTAATCTTGGTGTTGGTACCACCGTTGGCATCCACCGTAAGGAAGCCATCGTTCACTGTGACACGTGTTGTAACGGTCCGGTGCCGGGTGGCTGAACCTGAGGTCCCACTGGGGGTAAACCGGTTGATGACACTTTGGCTCTCCAGGTTGATTGAATGCGCTTCCGGCGCAGTCTGGGCCAGTGCATCCCCAACCGCCACGGTGACGTCATAGTCGCCGTCCTCCAGACCGATCTCCCAGTAGGCGTAGGTCGATACGCCGTTGAAGTTGGTGATGTCCCCGGATTGCATGTGCATTAGGGTGCGCAGCCGCTGATCGGACTGGGGCGCGAACGTTCGGTCGCGCCCGTTACCTTCGGTTCCGCCAGTGGAGATGTCCAGGGGATTCTCGGTGGCCTGGCTCTTCCAGCCGTACTTCAGCCCGCCTGGCTGGTCGCTCCTGGTGCGATCGCCGAACGCCTGTCCAAAGTCCCGTGCGTAACCCGCTGGGAGAGTCCCAGCGAGGTTCGAGAAGTTCACCCTGATCGCTCCAGGCGACTCAGGCGGAACATCTCCGGCAGGCCGCACTCCGGTCACCAGAAAGACGTAGTCCTGGTAGTCACCGTTGGATGCGTCCTCGAAGGTAATGAGATAGCTGTTCGCCAGGGAAACACCTTGACGGTCCTTGGCCGGGTAAATGCGGGCACGGTGGGCGATTCCGGTATTCAGCCGGTCCTCCGTGTAGCCGAACCGCTGGAATGCGTTCGAATAGTAGTAGAGGCCAAATGCATCAGTTCCCGGATCGAACGTTTCAGCCGTTCCGGTGCTGGTCGGGGGCAGCAACGACTGGTAGCCCTCGATTGCGATGGACCCCAGCTTGCGCCGTTCCTCGGTCGCTGCGTTCCCGGTGTACCAGCCGTAGGGCAGGTCTTCACGCGGCGCGTACTGTGCCAGAGGCTTCATCGTCACCGGTGCCAGCCCGGCCTTGACGAAGAGCGGCTCCAGCACCTCCTCGCCTTTAGCGGACGGCTGGACTCCAGCCTCGAGGTTCTGCCAGCCCGGATCAACCTTGTAACCCAGGGTGCCGAAAACGTTGGCTAGCGTTGGCTCGTTGAGTCCCTCGATCCCGTTCATCGTCAGCCCATAGAGGCCGACGTCGACGGCGATACCGTCACCGCCGGTCAGTCGCAGGATCGCGCTGCGCTGCCCCACGGTGGTGCCTGGTTTGAAGGTGACGTTAATGGTGGTGGAGGCACCCGCTGCGAGGCTCACACCGTTGCCCCCCGAAAAGGTGAATTCGCCGCTATTCGCCCCAGCCAGGGTGGCGCTCAGGGTGAGTGAGCTGGTGCTGGAATTGGTCACAGTTACCGGCTTGGAGGAGCTTGTGGTGCTCTTCACCGCCGAGAAGATGACCTCGGGCACTGATGCCTTCACGGATGCCGCCTGCTGGGCTGCGGGTACCCGCAGCAGGAACATCTTCTGGTTGCTGCCGCCGCGATCGTACTGGTTCACGTAGAGGTTGCCTGTCTTGGGGTCCTCCACAACTTCCAGGGGATCGATAAACTCCGATACGTTGCCGATCATCGAATCGGCGACGCCGGTGATCCCAACCGAGGTCTGGGCGCCCAGAATCTTTCCGCTGGCAGTGTCTGGCTGCAGGAAAATCAAATCATTGTTGTTGGAGAACCGGGATACGATCAACCGGCCTTTGAGCTGACCCCCAAAAGTGTCGCTCTTGTACTCGATTGCTCCGTTGGGTGACTTGTTGTATTCGAAGTTGTAGGCCACTCCGCGATAGTTCGGGTCGGCCTTTACGCCGGAAGGATATTTGCTGCCGCCCTGCCCCGCATACAGCGGGGGCTTCGCAGGATCGTTGCCTTCGTTCAGCACCCATTCGCAGCGTTCCGGGTTCGGGTGTCCGTAGTAACCGCCGGCTACGACATCGAAGAGGAAGTCCTGCTGCGTGGGGTGATTGGCGACGGCCGGAACGCTGCCGCCCTGATAGTTGCGGCGCTGGCACTGTTGCGTCACATCCAAACCGTTGACCGAGCTGTAGCCGGGGATACCGGTGGCAGCTACCCGTGTGAAGGTCCCGTTGGAGTTGGCCGTCACCCCTGGCGAGTTCGCACCACCCGCGGTGCCGTTGGTTGGCACATACAGGTGACCGTTGGAGTGCCACACCAGGTCATACGCATTACGGATGCCCGTGGCGTAAATCTGCAGCGGGGCTCCGGGCGCGTAGGGATTATAGGTACCGCCATCAGCGGTCTTCACGTTAATGGGCTCACCCGAGGTCGCGGCCTGCTGCACTGCTGAGTGATTGGGATCAAAAACCAGGGTTGCCGCGGTGAGGAGTGTCTCCCCGCGTTGGCCCCACGAATTGTCGAGGTCTCCCGCCGCCTGGTTGGAGCCCTGCAGGAAGTACAACCGCCCGTCTGGGCCGTATGCCATGGAGTTGGTGAGGTGATCCGCCTGCGAGCGTGGCAATCCGATGAACACCTGGGACTCGACCTGCAACTGGGCCCCGCTCAGCACACTGACACTCGATACCCATTCGCCCGTTTCATTGAAGGTGTTTGCCGTGGTCGATGTGATCCAGACACGGAGGTTGTTTGCCGTAGACGCCTTGTCGAAGACCAGGCCCACGATGGCCCGGCCCCCATAACCTAAGGCCTCTTTGTTACTGAGTGACCCGTCAGGACCGACGGTGAACCGGTACAGGCCTTGGCCGATAGACGCGGCATACATTTTGCCGTCCGGGCCGAACGTCATGGAGGACCAGTAGGTGCCCTCCGCAACCGGCTGTTCTTCCCGCTCGAAGCCGACTCCGCGTACCGGGGTGAAGTCATCCGACGCTTCAATAACATCGGTTCCCGTGGTGAAGATTGAAGTGAACGGCGCGAAGGCCACCCCGTAATTGTCTTTCACCCCGGAGGTGACGACGAACCGGTAGTTGGTGTTGGGTTTCAGCGCGTTGTCGGGTTGAGTCGCGATAACATCGTTGCCACCTGATGTTCCTGTTGAGGAAGGCACCTCCGCACCCGAGGAAACCTCATAGATATGAACGTTCCCGGGCAGCGATGTCGGGTCGACGCCTACCCCGGCGTAGGGAACCCGAATGGTTGCGGAAACCCCATCATTGGGACTGTGGCCCGTGCCCCGGTTGTTCGGGCGCATGGTGTCCACGTGTGGAGCCAGGTCCATCCCGACGATGTCGATATAGGCAATCTTGCTGTTCTTCCCCCCGGTGGCATTGATCGTCAGGGCACCATCCCACACACCGACCGTCGTCGTCTTTATTGCGTACTCGGCAGCCTCAGTACTCTGGAAGGACTCAATTCCAACGCCAGCTTCAATGTTGATTGCGTGCAGGGAGTCGTACACGCTTCCAAACTTCATGTCGCCGACTCCGACGGTGACCTTGTACAGTCCGTTGGGGACCTGTGCCTCCCAGACACCTTCGGTTTTGACCCCTTTCGTTCCCGGATCGTCCCCGTATTGCATATGGATGATCGAGTCGAGACGCGGATCTATCCCGGCCCGTCCCCGGTCGCGGCCATTTCCTACGAGGCTCAACGGATTCCCGTCAGCCGTCTTCCAGCCGTAGGTTGCCCCTTCGCCCTGTCCGGCACTTGACCGGGCGCCGAAGGCCTGCCCCCAGTCGGCGCGGTAGCCGGTCGCGGGCCCGCTCGTATCGGTCGTGAAGTCGACCTTCAGGACTGTGGTGTTCGGAACGTTAGGTACGGCGCGGACCTCCGCAGACATCGCCGATTCGTTGCCTGAGGTGTCAACCGCGGTGACGGTGTAGAAGTAGGTGGTCCCGTTGACCGCCGTCGCGTCGGTGTAGGTTGCACCCGGCACAGTGCCTATCCCAGTAAGAAGGTCGCCGGTCTCGCTGACGTTGGGCTGCAGAGAGCGGTACACGCTATACCCGGACAGATCGGTGGCAGACGATGCCGCCCACGTGAGCGCCACTGATGTGTCGCCCGCCGCGGCGGTCAGCCCGGTTACGACTGGAGGCGCCGTCGTGTCGGACGGCTCAGCCAGCATGATGCTGGTTTCGTTCGACGGGAGTGATTCGTTGCCGGAGTCGTCAACGGCTACGACCGAGTAGGTGTAGGTGGTGTCCTCTTCAGCTGTGGAGTCAATAAATTCCGCTGTGCCTTCGGGCTGTTCTGTCAGGACAGTCTCTGCCTCAGCGTCAGCCGGGGTGCTGCGAAGTATCTGGTACTCGGCAGTGTCTTCTGACGGACTTTCCTCCCATTGCAGTTTGATAGCGGCGTTTCCGTCCTCGCCCTTGTCGAGGCGCGCCGTGAGATCGGTGGGAGCGACCGGCGATTCGGTATCCTCCCCGATCTGCTCAAACGACACCGCGAGCGACGCCGGACCAGAGGCCTGGAAGTACTCGACGGTTACCGTGTGAGGACCAGCCTCAAGCGATACGGTTTTCGAGTCGCTGCGGCCAGGGGAATCCCAGTGATCAAGGACTGTCGCACCGTCAACCAGGACCCGGACGCCATCATCGGCTGCCGCAGAAACCAGATAATCTCCCCCACCTTCGATGGTCCTCTCCCAGCGACCCGAATAGTCGGTTCCGCCAACACCGGTTGGTCCTTTGCCATCCGCAAACTGATAGTCGATGCCGACGACGCATTCAGAAACGATCGCCGACCCGCCTAAAGAGACGCCGTCGAAGTACTGCATCGACCACAGACCGTCTGTGCATCCCTCAGAGGGCTCTGGGATGAAGATCTCGACGACGTTCGACGGACCGGATTCGCTTGAGTCCTCCGCCACAGCCTGTACCCGGTAGTGGTAGGTAGCACCTGGTCTCACTGACGCGTCGATAAATCTCAGTGTGTTGATGGGGGTGTCGCCGCTGACGAGGTCCGCATCGTCTGTGAATTCGGCCGTCTCGCTGCGATAGACGTTGTAGCCAATTGCGTCCATGCCTGGGCTCCAGGCCAACGCGACTCCCACTGTCTGGACCGTCGCCGACAGATTGGCTGGATCAGCAGTTCCGTGGTCAGGCGCCTCGGGAGCGGGCGCTGGCTCAGGTACCGGTTGCGGCTCTGGCTCTGGCTCTGGCTCTGGCTCTGGCGATGGTTCGGGCGATGGTTCGGGATCCCGCTCGGGCGAGGGCGAGGGTTCGGGAGTCGGTGAGGGTTCGGGAGTCGGTGAGGGTTCGGGAGTCGGTGAGGGTTCCGGGGTCGGCGTCCTTGACGGTTCAGGTTCAGGTGCCGGCTCCGGTTCAGGTTCAGGTTCAGGTTCAGGTTCCGGCGATGGTTCCGGCGCTAGCGTGGTCTCGGGTCCGGGGGCGGCCTCAGCCGGGAGCTGCTCGACGGTGAAATCGGCAAATGCCGTGATACCCGGGGTGGTTGCGGTTGCGCCATCGGAGGCGAGGATCCCGGTAAAGACGGGTGAGCCTGGGACTTCCGCTGGTTCGTTCAGGAACTCCTGGGGAAGCTCGATCCTGCCCACCGCCACGGGATCGGAATTGTCGATCTGGTAAACCCCCATGAGTGATTGGGCACTGGTATCCACATCAAGGGTTAGGCGGAGCCGCTTTTGCGGCGCGGCGTCGTCGGCCGGCGCTGTGAGTGCTTCGTCGGACACGGTGGTGCTGGAGTCAGGCGTGGAAGTCTCCTCGCCGTCGATTTCACTGACAAGTTTCACTGCGCGGTCCGACCCGGCCCCAGCCCCAGAGAGCACCAGTTGGACGAGGTTATCCTCATCTGCACCCAACCAGATCCCGGCGTCCTGCGTCTCGGTAAGCGTTTCTGGAAGAATCATTTCAGTAGAGATCCTGATGGTCTCTTCACCCGGGTTCAGTCCGACGCCCAGAGCATTGACGAGGTTGTTCGAGTCATCGGCCGCGCTACCGAGCGCAGCAATGTATAGATTTCCGTCCTTCATGCTCAGATTGCCGGGAACATAGCTCCGCTCCTCTTCCGTCTCCGAGGAGGGAAGCACCATGGTGAATCCCGAACCTGGCTCGGCTTGCCCGTCGAGTACTGGCAGGTCACCGTCGAATTCAAGTTGGATGGTATTCGACTCAATTGCAATCTTTTCGATCGGCAAGGGCGACCAGGGGGAAGGCCAGCCGGGTTCGGCGTCATTTGCCGGCTCTTGAAGGGGCTCGGCCGCAGCTGGCAGTGCAGCGAACGTTGAGGTGATCAGGCTGCAGCTAACCACGACGCCAAGGACTGCACGCCAGCGACGGTTAGCCACCCGATCGGAATATCCTGATTGAATTATTACGTGGCGACCCGCCATGTTTATCCCCTTTAAACGGCCTGGTGTTGTTCACCAGTTCAAGCCGGACTTATATTCACAGCAATGGCGTGGCATAGCACGGAATCGCCCCATACTGAGGTCTACCAAGGGTTTGCGCGGCTTCGCCATAGTTTGAGAAAAGACTGGTAGCCGCTTCCGCCAATGTGGGTGCCAGGGCGGTGAAGGATAGGTACCGAGGCGGCGGAACCGCGTAGTACCCTGTAGTGCCGGTCGTTCGGTTGATCCTTTCGGGATGCCTACTCTAATGGCGCGCTTTTTAGCCCGGATCATCGGGGCGGACTACGTGTTGTTCGTTGACCGAACACGGTACTTCCTTCGCAGGGCAGGTAACTAGCAGTCCCAAGCCCTGATCAATCCCTAGACTTCAGGGATCACAACCAATCCTTGCAAGTCTGTCCAGGCCTGTTATCTGCTCCATGGTCTCGCCGCGCGGGTTGGCTGACATGGGAGGGCCGGCTTTGACGATTCGTTATCTAGTGTTGGCGCACTACAACCCTGCTCAATTTGCGGAATTGCTGACGGCTTTGGAGCATCAGGGCAGCACGGTGATCGTCCACATCGACCAGAAAGTCGACGACGCACCGTTTCGTGCCGCAGCGGGAACCAGCGGAAATGTCCGGTTCATCCCGGATCGCTTCCGCGTTCGGGTGAACTGGGGCGGTTGGTCCCAGGTGGAGGCCAGTCTCAGCCTCTTGCGCTTCGCCGTCAACGGTCCTGATTTCGCTGCGGAGGACAGACTGGTCCTCCTCAGCGGCGATTCCTACCCCGTGCAGGAGCAATCGGTGATTCATGACTACTTTGCCGCCCTGGATGACCAACAGTTCATCAATTGCCTACCGATGGATCCGGCGACCAAACCATCGAGCCGATTTACCCGTTTTCATCTGGAATACGATCCGCACCGCAAGTTCATGAGCGTTCTCCCCCGACTCGTCAACAGGTGCGGTGTCCCCCGCAACCATGAGCGCGCATTAAACGGACGGCGGGTTTATTGCGGGAGTCAGTGGTGGATGCTGACCGGGGAGGCAGTGACGTGGATCCTCGACGAGATTGATGCTGATCCAGCGTTCACCCGATACTGCCGTTTCACCCGGATTCCCGATGAGTTCTTCTTTCACACATTATTGGCAGACTCTCCGTTCACCCATCAGCTCAAACGGAGCCTCATGTACTCAAGCTGGACCGATGCCTCGGGGGCCAGCCCCGAGGTGCTCCGGAAGCGACATATAAAGGATCTCAAGGTGGCCTCCCTCATGGTCAATCAGCGAGGCTATGGCGTCGCTCTTGCCCTTTTTGCCCGAAAGGTGGTCAAACCGAAGATCACCAAAAAGATCCGGCGTGACCTCTGGAAATTGACCCTGGACTCTGCATAATGAAGGAACAGGGCTTGGTTCCCGGACGACGGCGTCACGGTTGCTTCGAAAGACGTTTCTTCCATAGACCGTTCGACGCTGAAGGCTGGAGCACTTCATGAAACTGCAATTCCTCGTCATGCTGGCAACCCGGGTCTTCGCGAGCGGCGTCCAGGCTGTATCAGTAGTCCTCCTCGCCCGCTGGGTGGGTATCGAGACTTTCGGGCTCATCGCCGTCGTCCTCGGCATCGGCGGAGTCCTGTTCACCGTCTCGGATTGGGGCTTGTCCTCTTACATCCCCCGCGCGAGGGCTAAGGGAGACCACGGCGACGTCGCAACCGGACTTCGCATGAGCTGCGGCGGCAATTTGATCGCAGGCATCTTGTTCGCACTTGCCATTCTGGTCATCGGGCTTTCCACAGGAGCCTCTTCATGGTTGTGCCTGCTACCGATCGCGCTGGCCCTCGACCAGTTCACTGAGGCGGGACTGACGGTTCCTGTCGCTGACAAGCTCAAACGTCCGATCATTGTCTCGGTTCTGCTCCGGCGATGCGCCGCGCTGGCAATTTTCGTCGGACTGTTCATGGTCGACGTCGATCCCCTCGCCGCCTACACGCTCGGTATGCTCATCAGCGGTTTACTGGGCCTGGCCCACATCCTGGTGGTCCTCAGGTCCCGGATGCGCGGCATAAGGGAACGGTCCCCGTTTCGGGTGCTTTACCGGTCACTAACGCCGTACATGGTGGCTAATCTCAGTGCCGCCTCACGATCCCTGGACGCGGCAATTGTCGCTGGCACCACATCGGTAGCTTCTGCTGGCCTGTACTCGGCCGCATTCAGGATCACCCGCCCACTGATGCTCGTGGGGAGCGCAGCCGTTGCTGTAATTTTGCCGCATGCTGCCAGGGAGTCGCTCGCCACTGTAAAACGCTTGGGCTGGCAACTCAGCGCGGCCGCTGGCTTGAGCGTCATTCCACTCGCGGTCGTGGCGTATTTCGCCGAACCCATTGTGATCCTGCTGTTCGGCGCCCCCTACGCTGATGCTGCCCCGGCGTTTGCCCTTGCCGTCCTGGCTATCCCCTTCCTCTCGCTGGCGCCCCCTCTCGGTGGCATGCTTCAGGCCCAGGGATACCAGAATTTTGTGGCCCGCAACGGAGTGATTTTTGCGGCTGTCACGTTGGCTTCGGTGTGGGTAGGTGCGGTGTATTGGGAAGCAACCGGAGCCGCGGGAGGGATTCTTGTCGCCTACGTCTTGAAGGTTGTGGCGCTGCTGGTTCGGTTGTTGACGGCGAAACCCGTAAGTCCGGCTACGGGTGCAAGGAGTTCAGCGGATCCTGATCTGCCGCTCGTCAGCGCCGCCGAGGTGGCAGGTATCGGCCGCACTACGCACGACGCCGTCCCGGGCCGCCAAGGTTGACCGGCTAACTTCGGCTGACCTGCTAACTTCGAAGGCCCCGGCTTGCTCCGAGCTGACCCGCAAGCTCCGATCAGCCGGGAAGTGGCTGCCCCGTGACCGAGGTGGGGTAGATCCGTCGTAGGTGGATCGAGCAGACAAGCATCAGCGACATCGAGACCAGCTCACCGCCAGTTTCCAGGAAGGTGAGGAACTGCCGTACTGGAGCGTCAAACACGGTGGTTGTCATGACGTGAACCATGTCGATCCCGACGCCGAAGAGCACCAGAATGCCGGCAAGGATCATGAACAGCCTGGATCCGGCGCGTGCCCCAGGTGCCCCAACCCGGTGAGCAAGGAGGAGGGCAATGCCCAGCGGAACTGCCACACCTCCCCAAACCAGCAGCTCCCCCAGATCTACCGGCCGCAACCCGGCCACCGCTGGGAGCCCGAGCGCATCGGCCAGGAACCCTCCGACGCGCTCGTGAATCATCAAAAAGTCATCAAGAGTGATTGCCGCAAGGATCGCCGTCCACGCAGCATAGACCAGCGACGGTCTAAGTTGGCCGGACCGGCGTCGGTGGAGCGCCACCAGGCTGAGAAGGAAGAAGCCCGCGAGGGCAAGCTGGATGTGCCCTAACAGTTCAGGAATTGATCGATCAGTATCCCCGTCCCATCGCTGACTGGAAAACAGGGCCACAGCCCCGCCGTCGTCGGCGCGGAGGTGGGTGGCGTACGCCAGAAACAGCAACGCATCTACCGCCAGAACGATCAGGCAGCAAAGAATCGTTACTCGATCCGGGCGCACCGTTCGTAGCGGCGAGCTGGGAACCTCGAGAGGTAACGGTGCCATGACTACCTTTCGATTAGGCGTAGATCTTGGCCCTCCGGGTTGATTTCTCGCGTATCACCCTGACCAACTGCCGGGGGCTTGAGTTCGCCCACATGAGCACAAAGTGGGCGCCTGATCTCGCCAGTTGCTGCCCCTTGTACCGTTGCGCGAGGTGGAAGTCCCGCCGGAGCCTCCGCAGTTGACTGCGGGTTGCCTCCGTCCGGTGTTTTGCAATGTACTTCTGGATCCCGGCCGCCCGTGACGCTCCCCGCGATGACAGGTGCCCGGCGCCGTCAGCAGTTTGAATCACCAGGGGCTTGGCAACCACCCCATAGGTATGGCCTGCTTGGAGGAACCGAACGAAGAAATCGAGGTCGTTGTACACCGGTAGACCGGTATCAAAGCCGCCGAGCTCGTCGAAGACCGAACGGCTTATCAGGAAGTTGCTTCCGGTCACCCCCGGGTTGTGGGCTAAGGCTTGGTTGCTTGTCACCCCGGGCTCAACTGACAACGACTTGGGGTAGACCTTGCCGTTCACTTCGCGGGATCCCCACGCGGCAACCAGGCTTGTCCCGGATCGTTCCATTTCGGCCAGACACTCGGCCAGGAAGGCCGGTTCCCACCGGTCGTCGTCGTCCAGGAAGGCCAGATGTGTGGAAGCTGCCCTTGAGGCTCCGACATTTCGCGAGCTGGAGGCGCCAGGGTTCCCCCCTCCAGAGGCATTCAGGTACGAAAACCTCTCCCCATATGACCGGACCAATCGGTCGGTGTCCGGGGAGCCGACGTCGTCGACGACCACGACAGCGTCCGGCGGATAGGTCTGTACAGCCACCGACGCGAGCGCGATCGCCAGCAGATCGTCCCGTGCATGAGTCGGGATGACACAGGTGATTGAAGATTCAGACATCAATCAATCCTGTCCTTGTTGGGTGACCCGTAGCGGTGGGAGATCCGTGATCAAGTGGATTGAGGGCACTGACCGCTGGCTTGAATGGGCGGCAAGGGGCTTATCGACGCCCCATGGCCGGCGCCAGACTTTTTCGGGTGTAGTCGCTAGATGCCGTGGGCGACTGTATCGGATGCTGGCGCAAAGTACGCCGCACGCGAGTGCGATCAGATACATCGCTGGAGTATAGCCGAGGAGGTTCGATTCTGATCCGTTGACCAGGACGAAGGTTGCGAGCGCCAACAAGAGGGCAGCCTCCCACCTTCCCTCCTTAAGGACGCCGAGGACCCAGAAGATGACGATGGCAAACGTAACCGCGACCAGTGAGCAGCCAACGATTCCAGTTTCCACGAGGAGCTGGATCGGGAGACTGTGGGCCGGCGCCTCTAACGGCATCAGGGTGGTCGAGGATGCTCCCAGTCCGTAACCGAACCAGGGCTTTTCCTGCCACGCCTCGATCAGGAGGTGCCAGTTTAGAAGCCTCCAGTCGAGGCTGTTTGTCGTGACCCCCTGGTCGAGGGCGGCCTGGAAATTGAAATTAATGAAGTCGTTGAATCGATCAGGTAGTCCGAGAAAAGTGACAGCGGCTAGTGCTCCAACGCTGCTGGCAATCATCAGGAGGCCCTTTTGCAGACCGCTAAGCGCAGAGGTGGCGATGACGAAGACCGCCAACGCCGCTATGACCCCGATCCACGCGCCGATGCTCTGGGTGACGATAAGGCCGGCGACACTCACAGCACCGATCCATAGGAGCCGCGGACGCCGGAGGTTGAGGGCCAGACACAACGCTAGGAGAGCCGAAATAGCGAGAAAGGCTCCAGCCGTGTTGGCGTGGTTGAACGTTCCGTTCATCCGGTCGCCAGAAGCGGCCATGGCCGGAACCCCTCCGAAGAATCCCACCGTCGAGATTACTGCGGCGGGAAACGAGCACCAAAGAAGATACTTCAGAGCCTTGTCGAGGTGCTGCGCAGCAAACGAGTATGCAAGAACGAAAACTGCGAGGATTGAGCCGAGGGTGATGGCTTCGCGGAAAGCGCCAAGAGGTGGCTCTCCGCCGACGAGCCTGATCACCGACCCGAGGATCAGGACCAGCAAAATCAGGGCAATGGGTAAGTGAAGACGGTGTGGAATCCGCGTTCCTCGTGGCATGAAAGCGGCGATGATCGCCAGCAGGCCCAAGGCTGCTGAGAGAGCCGCCGATGCCGTCGACAGTTCACTCCCGGCGCCAAATTCTGTGAGAGACCGGCCGACCACAATGAAAAGCAGAACCTTTCCAGCAGGCAGAACCGGTAGCGACAGGATGAGGACCGTCCCCACAATTGCCAGTGGTATCAACAGGGAATCAGCCAACATGGTGAACCTCCCGCCCAAGCCGAGCTGACCCTACCTTTCGGCACAGCCGCGAAAGATCGAGCCGTTCACAAAGAGTAAGTCTGCCTGCCTTTTTTCGAAGGTCGGCAAGAAACCCAAGCAGCTTCTCAGCTTCCTTGTCGGTGACGACGGGACGCCGTAGTTCCTCGAAGACCTGATGGTCAGCGCCAAGGACCATTTGACTCAGTCTTGAGTGAGCGTGCGCAGTAACAGGGTTACTCCTGGCCGCCGCAATCCACTCAGCTCCAGCAGTGACCTGCTCTAAATGGTGCCGGTACATCACACCAGGTCGCGCCAGACGGCGAAGGCGGTACCCGCGCGCGGCCATCCTTAGCCAAAGGTCGTAATCCTCGGAAGGTACTTCCCGATACCCGCCCGTTTCAGCCAGGACCGAGAGCCGACCCACCATTGTCGAGTGAGTAACTGGATTGATGAGCAGCAGGAAATACGGCATAGCCACCGGGGAGATAGGAAACTGAGCTGCTGGACGTAACCGCCGTCCCGGCCCGAGGTGGACAAGGCCGCCAAAGACGACGTCAGCAGTGTTGTGTTCCAGTGCCGATAGCGCGCTTCTGAATCGCCCGGGGATGACGACGTCATCCGCGTCCATTCGAGCAACGTACTCCCCAGTTGCGGTGGCAAGAAGAGCGTTCAGGGTTTTCGCTACGCCTTGGTTCGATGATGCAACGCTCACCCTCAGCCGCTTGTCCGAAGATGCCACCCTGTCCAGGATGTCCAAGGTCCCGTCAGTGCTTGCGTCGTCGAGCACATGCAGTTCCGCGTCACCGGGTAAATCGGAGAGAGTGGACCCCACCGCACGGACGATCGTGGCCTCAGCGTTGTGCGCCGGCATGATTACGGTCAGACGTGGCATCGGTCGTCCCGTCTGAAGCCGACACTCGGCAGTGTTCCGCTGTTCGCCGTAGGATCAGTGAAACGTCGCATGTGCCCACTCCAGATGCCGGGACAGGCCTTCTGTCAATGAAATCTCGGCTTTCCAGCCGAGTGCCCGGTCGATGGCGGCGGTACTACCACCCGTACGCCAGACATCACCAGCGACGGCATCGATGTATTCGACGTCGAGGGGGGTGTCCCCCATCTCGGCGAGCAAGCCCAACACATCGTTCACGCTGGTGTTGCTTCCGCCAGCCACATTGAAGACCGACCCCGGGGGGACATCGGGGGTGGTTCCGGCAAGCACGTTGGCCTTCACGACATCGTCGACATAGGTGAAGTCCCGGATCTGTTCACCTGATCCGAAGATTGTGATCCGTTCGCCCAGCACCGCCGCCCGAGTGAACCTGGTGAAAGCCATATCGGGTCGCTGGCCGGGACCATAGACGGTGAAGTACCGCAACGAAACCGTCGGAAGACCAAAGTTGGCGGCATACAGCGAACACATGTGCTCAGCGGCTAGTTTGGTCACCCCATAGGGGCTGATCGGTTGCGGCCGGACGTCCTCAGTGGTGGGGAACCGCTCGGCGTTTCCGTAGACCGACGAGGATGAGGCGTACACGAATCGGCTCAGCGATGTTGCGTCCTTAGCTGCCTCGAGCAGGCGTTGGGTGGCCAACACATTGGCTTCGACATAGATGCCAAAGTCGGCACCCCAGGATTTGCGAACCCCCGGTTGTCCGGCCTGGTGAAACACCACGTCAACGCCGGCTAACAACTCAACCAGATCGACCGTATTGAGGTCATCCTCACGGAAGTCCAGCCCTGGCGGGAGTGAGGCCAAATTGGCCTTTTTGATCCGGACGTCGTAGTAATCGCTGAGAGTGTCGATCCCAACAACCTGGTGACCTTCGTTGAGTAGGTTGCGGGCCAAATTGCTGCCGATAAAACCGGCCACGCCGGTGATGAGAGCTTTCATGCGAACCTCCGCGTAAGAGAACTGATGGCTGGCCGGATGAAGCGCGGCCCCTTGACGAGATAGCGTCCTGCGAGTCGACGAGGCTCCTGGATTAGCCGCCAGGTCCACTCCAGGCCGAGGTTTTGGACGGCAGCAGGTGCACGCCGTTTGCTCCCGGCGGCGAAGTCCGCAGCGGCCCCAGCACCGATATAGACGGCTGGCGGGNNGGCCCGCCAGTGGGAAAAGAAGGCCTCCTGTTTAGGCGAGCCAAGACAGATGAAAACGACAGCTGGTTTCCATGCGGCGAGCGCGTCCACCGCATTGCTCGAGGCCGTTTCCGAAACGTCTTTGACGTAGGGGAAGGGAATGCTGTGGACGACGCTGCCGGGGTAGCTGTCCATCAGGGTGGCGGCAGCCCGTCGACCCACGTCTCCGTTGCCGCCCAGAATAGCGATTCTCCAGCCGGTATCGGCGGAGTGTTCGGCCATCAGCGGCAGGAGATCCGCACCGGTGTGGCGGTGAATATCCCGGGCGCCAAGCAAACGCAATACTGCAACCAGTGGCGCACCGTCCACCAAACGCAACGATGCTGCATCGTAGGCTCTTCTCAGTGCTGGTGACTCCTGCAGATCAAGCACCTGGTCCACATTCGGGGTGACCACCAGGTGTGGTTGCTTCGAATCAACCAGGCTCCCAATTTCGGTCAGCAACTGAACCGTGTCGCCGTTGAACAGGCGCCATCTGCCCAGACGGACGCCCTCACCGTCCAGCTCAAGCGCAATCTCCTGGCGTGCCGTGTCTCGCAGCTTCCTGTTCCGGCCACGGGCTGACCCCTGGCCGATAGCTACGGGCCGGGGGCCACTGAATGAGAGTAAATTACGGACTACCGCTGGTGCGCTTAGAGCCTCAACAGCCTTGATGACGGCCGCTGGCTGGATATCTTTAACCTTGTCCACCGCAACAGCGATCTGTTGCGGATCCCGCGGGGTCACGTACCCCGTCACGCCGTCAACTACCAATGATCCAGTGTCTGATCCGTCAGTGACCACTGCGGCTAGTCCCGAGGCCATCGCCTCGACCAGCACCCGGGGGTATCCCTCATACCCCGGATGGGAGGTCATGAGGAAAATATCGGACCGCTCCATAGCCGCTGCTACTTCAGGCGGGTTAACTCGTCCACGCACCGAGATCGTGAGGTTACTGCGAGTGGAAAGGGTTTCGGCACGGCTGGTGACTGCGTCCAGCAGCGTTCCCGAACCGAGTAGCTCTAGACTCCAGTGATCGCCGGGATAGCCATCCGCGAGACTTTCCATCACGTCCAGGGCTAGCAGCGGATCCTTGGGGGTTTCGAGGCGACCAACCCAGCACAGGGAACGCCCCGTGGCGGAGCCGTTGCCCCTCCCGCGAATGAGCTTCGGGTCATACCAGGTCGGGGAGAAACGAGCTGCCTGGTTCCACTGCACGACAGTTTGTGCGTAGTCCTCGTTGAAGACCACGACATCCACCGCACGGGTGACAACCGACTCCTCCAGCCGGCGATGAACCCCCGCCGCCCGGCGCCAGATGGAATCTGAGGTAGCCCCGGTGAGCCCATTCTCCTGCGTGTGGATGAAGTAGACCAACGGTGCGGCCACCAGCCGGGAGACGGCCAGTGCCGTGTCCATCCGGTGAGCCTGCACAAGGTCGGCTGCCGGCAAACGGCTTCGAAACCTCATCAGCCCACCGATCAGACGGAGCGAGTGCGGGACTCTTCTCCGCTGGTCCCCCGGATCCAACCGGGCGACAGGAAGGAACCAGACCGACCGACCGTTGAAGGTATGCACCTCCCAGGTGCCCAGCACCCGGCCTGATCCGCCGCCGCCGGTATCGACGCCAACAACCGCCAGCTCCTGGTCCGCCGGGGCGTAAGCGCAGATCCCCCGCAAGCACGTGTCAATGCCGCCCGGAGAAGGCTTAGCCGGATCGAACTGATGAACAATTAGACGGTCGACCTGCAAAGGCCCTGATTTTTTCATGATGCTCCCCAGCTCAACATCGACTCACGAATTCGGTGGCTTTAACCAGAGACCCCTTGCCTTGACTATTAATCGGCTAGAGCACCACAGAGTCGGAAGAAAATGTTTGGAATTGATGGCCCATGCTAATCATGGCGCCATCAATAAATCTATGGAGTTCATCGAAGGCAAGTAGGAAGCCGGCTCAATCGAGTAGTTGGGCGACTGCTACTCATGCACACGCTTGTGCGACCCGAGCATCCAGTTCCGCCTCTCCAGTACGAATATCAGGCTTTCGGGTGGGGCAACCGATTGAATACCCGTTGCTGGTGAGCAATTCTTTCTCTTAGCAATTAGATTTCGCGGGACCGAAACTAGCTTTTGCCTTTTACGGCACCTGGCGCCCCGGACGTCGGTCTTATTTCCCCACCAACAGATCTATTGCGTCGCCGCGGACAGGAAATTAGGTTCCCGCGGAGACTTATTAACAATATTTCGAAAGGTCTCAGTCATGGAGTTACGAAACTACCTACGAATACTTAAACGGAACTGGCTGATCATCGTCGGTGCGACGGTAGCTGGCCTGCTTGTCGCTGGTATTGCCTCGCTGCTCACCAGGCCCATCTACACGGCCTACACCGAGCTATTCGTCGCAGTTCAGGACGTCGGCTCGGTCTCGGAGTTGCAGCAAGGCAACACTTTCATGCAGGACCGGGTACACACCTACACGCAGATGGTCGACTCGCCCCGGGTGCTTCAGCCCGTGGTCGACGAGCTCGGCCTCGATCCAGTGACAGCAGCTAACCTCTCGTCCAACGTCTGGGCAGCGAGCACACCCAACACAGTTCTGGTCGAGCTCGGGGTCAGCAACGAATCACCAGAGTTGGCAACCGCCATTGCCAACAGCCTGGCCGCGAATCTTATTACGGTGATCGACGATCTTGAGACCACCAACGTTGCGACCACGTCCCCGGTGCAACTTTCAGTACTTACCGAGGCAGCGGAGCCCACTACGCCCTCCTCACCGAACGTTGGTATGAACCTTCTAGTCGGGCTGTTGACCGGGCTTGGCATCGGCCTCGTCGTTGCCCTGCTCCGCGCCAAGTTCGACACCCGGATCAGGAGCGCCGCTGACCTACATGGAGTTACCAAGGCGCCAGTTCTGGGAATGGTCCGCTATGACGCCGCAGCCGCCGGCAACCCGATGCTGACGCAGACCGCTCCCCAAAGCTCACGTGCCGAAGCTTTCCGGCAACTTCGGACAAACCTTCAGTACACGCAGCTCACCCGTGGTTCAAAAGTAGTCCAGGTGACTTCCTCCTTGCCTGGGGAAGGCAAGACGACAACCGCGATCAACCTCGCTATTGCCATGGCTCAGGCCGGAAAGCGGGTCGCCCTGGTGGACGCGGACCTGCGGCGGCCAGCGGTCGCCGGATACCTCCAGCTTGAAAGCGATGCCGGGCTCACCTCAGCACTCATCGGACAGGCAGCTATCGTCGACCTGATGCAGCCCTGGGGGCAGAACGATCTGCAGGTGCTGACCTCGGGTCCCATTCCGCCGAACCCCAGTGAACTGCTGGGATCACCACAGATGCTCAACATCCTTGCTGAGCTTGAAGCGGCCTATGATGCGGTGATTGTGGACGCCCCGCCGGTACTGCCGGTAACCGACGCCGCCGTGCTGTCGTCAAACGGCGTCAACACGGTCTTGGTCGTGGGCGCACAGGGGGTCAACACCACGGATGTCTACGAGTCCCTGAAGGCACTGGAGCTGGCTGGCGGGCGAGTGCTTGGTCTGATCCTCAACAAGTTGCGCATCCCCGAACCGGATGCCAAGGCGCGCGCCTACTACAGCTCGGTTGTGCCACCAGCGCCTGGGTCGGCCGAGGTCGCTAATGAAGCGGGGGGAACGACGCGAACGGCTGACTATCGAAAGCCGGACCCCCGAAAACCCCTGGTCCCGCCGAAGCAGGCACCGAACGGGAACCACCCACCGAAGCGTGACCTCATCCCTGCAGGCATAGGCAAGAAGAACACCACTTCGGCCCGGGACAGCCCGTCGCCGAAGGTTTCCTCACGATCATAGGACGAGATCTCCGAGTGTCGGCAACGGCGTTCAAAGGATCACGCACCCTTTCTCCCACCGTCAATGACGCCGGTGGCACCACAACCCGGATCCGTTAGCGGATACCGCTTTAGCGGGGCCGGCGGCGTAGAAGCTCTCCTGAGACCGGAGCTTCGTCCCCAGTCGTCGTCGGCCCCTTACTCACCAAACAGGAGATGAGGACCACAATGAGTGAGTTCAGCATAGCCACCGAAACCGGGACCCGAACCCCCACCACCCACTTCGACGTCCGCTACCCGGCGACAAGCTACCGCACCAGCCGCGCATCCAAATCCCCCGTGAAATCCCGCCGCGACTGGATCCGCCCCTACCGTGCGATGCTCCGGGTGGCTGACACCCTGGTCATCTGCGCGGCTCTGGTGGTCGCCCAACTGGCGCGATTCGGAACGGGCAGAGTCCAGGTGCCGGTTGCGGACACTGCCATAGGGTACGACTTCCTTGGCCTTGCGATCGCTTTGATGTGGTTGGGTGCACTCAGCGCATTCCGAAGCCGTGACCCTCGGGTCCTCGGACTGGGAAGCGACGAGTACAAGCGAGTCATACATTCAACTCTCCTCGTCTTCGGCATTACAGCAATCTTGTTGGTCGTAGCCCAGGTCGACGCGTCTCGAGGCTATTTCGCTCTTGCCCTGCCGCTCGGAATGGGCGGTCTGGTGCTCACACGCTGGATGCTTCGGTCCTGGCTTACCCAGCAGCGAACCAAGGGACGATTCCTTTCCCGTGTCGTCGTTCTCGGGCGCCCCAAGGACGTCAAATACGTGATCAAACAGATCAGAAGCAAAACCGGTGCGGGCTACGAAGTGGTGGGGGCAGCCCTTGCCGGGCACTGCACCCAGCCGCGGCTTTATGTCGACGGCGCAGCGGTGCCCGTCGTGTCGGACCTGAACTCAGTGGTCGAGGTCCTTCCCGGATTAGGGGTTGACGCAGTGATTGTGGCCGGGCCCGTTCAGGGCGGGAGCGGGTTCATCCAGAAGTTGGGTTGGAGCCTTGAAGAATCAGACACCGAACTGGTTCTTGCTACTGGCCTGACAAACGTCGCTGGTCCAAGGATTCATGCCAGGCCGGTGGAGGGCCTGCCCCTGATGCATGTTGAGCTACCTCAGTTTGGCGGGGCCAAACATCTGGTCAAGCGCCTGTTGGATATTGCGGCCTCGGCGTTGGCACTGGTAGCCCTGCTTCCGGTCTTTGCCGTAATCGCACTGTGTATCAGGCGGGATAGTCCAGGTCCGGTCCTGTTCAAGCAGGAACGGATCGGAAGAAGCGGGGAAACCTTCACCATGTACAAGTTCCGCTCCATGGTGGTGACCGCTGAGGAAGAACTCGCAGGCCTCTTGGGCAGCAATGAGGGGTCCGGGCTGCTCTTCAAGATGCGCAACGACCCCCGCGTCACCAAGGTTGGCGGCTGGTTGAGACGCCATTCACTCGACGAACTCCCCCAGATCTGGAACGTCCTGGTCGGTGATATGAGCCTCGTTGGCCCTCGGCCACCACTTGGTCGGGAGGTGGACGGCTACGCCAAGGATGTGCACCGCCGCCTCTACATCAAACCGGGGCTGACGGGGATGTGGCAGATCAACGGCCGATCCGAGCTGAGCTGGCAGGACAGCGTCAGGCTTGACCTCTACTACGTCGAGAACTGGTCCATCACGATGGACCTGATGATCATCTGGCGCACCGCAAAAATGCTGATCAAACCGGTCGGCGCCTACTAGTCCCCTCACAGAAATCGTCTCAGTCTAAGGAAGAATTATGCGTATCTCTGTTATTGGTTGCGGATATCTAGGTGCCGTCCACGCTGCGTGCATGGCGAAGCTTGGCCATGAAGTAGTTGGAGTAGACGTCGACCAGCGAAAGGTCGACGATCTGGAGGCCGGGCGTGCACCGTTCTTCGAACCCGGTTTGCCGGAGCTTCTGGAGGAGCTTCAGTCTTCGCAGCGGTTAAGTTTTACCACCGATATGGCCGCGATTGCCGAATCTGATGTCACCTTCATCTGCGTCGGGACACCCCAACGAAAGGGGGAGTTCGCCGCTGACCTCCGCTACGTCGATGCGGCATTCGTGGCAGCTGCCGAACACCTTTCGGAGGGTAGCGTCGTCGTCGGCAAGTCGACGGTGCCCGTGGGAACGGCCACACGGCTGTCCGAGGAACTTCGCTCGTTGGCTCCGGGCGTTGTCCTCGCATGGAACCCCGAGTTCCTCAGGGAAGGTCATGCGGTCGAAGACACCCTCAGTCCCGACCGTTTTGTCTACGGCATTCCGGATGGAACCGCTGGCGCATATGCGATGACCGCTCTCGATGGGGTCTACCAGGTGCCAATCGCCAACGGCACCCCCCGCCTGGTGATGGATTACGCGACAGCAGAGCTGGTCAAGGCCGCGGCGAACTCCTTTCTCGCCACCAAGATTTCCTTCATCAACGCGATGGCTGAGATCTGCGACAGCTCGGGCGGCGACGTGACGCTCCTCGCGGAGGCGATCGGGCTGGACGATCGAATCGGTCGAAAGTTCCTGAATGCTGGGATTGGTTTTGGCGGGGGGTGCTTGCCGAAGGACATCCGTGCGTTCATGGCCCGTGCAGGCGAACTTGGCGCCGACCAGGCCCTCACCTTCCTTCGCGAAGTTGACACCATCAACATGCGGCGACGTTCGAGGGCTGTGGAAATCACCAGGGAACTTTTGGGCGGCTCTCTCCTCGGCAAACGCATTACTGTGCTGGGTGCCGCCTTCAAACCGGATAGTGACGACGTAAGAGATTCGCCCGCCCTCAACATCGCCGCCCAGCTGCAGCTGCAGGGAGCCAACGTGACAGTGACGGACCCTGAGGCAATCGAGAACTCTGCCCGCAGGTTTCCCGAGCTCAACTATGAATCTGATCTCAATTTCGCGGTGCAGGATGCGCACGCGATTCTCCTGCTGACCGAATGGCAACAGTACCGGGATCTCGACCCGTATGCCCTTGCCGAGAAGGTGAGTGCCAAAGCGATTCTCGACGGACGTAATGTGCTTGAGCCTCTGAAGTGGCGGGCCGCGGGCTGGACCTACCGGGGAATTGGGCGCCCCTAGCAACAACACTCCAAGTCAACAAAATGGCACTAACTTCGTGCGCTTCGAGCGCCGGGGGTTAGTGCCATTTTTTATGAGGCGTGGGTCTTCGACTGACGATGAATCCTCCCGCCCCAATGACAGAACCGTAAAAACGTGTTGTACGCTGTTACCGGTCTCTATCTGCAGCAAACCCCTCATTGCGTTAGCTCCAACTAACAGCTCCTGCTGGTTTGCCTTCCAAGATGCCGGGGCCCTTGGGGCGCCTTCGGCTTACCGCGTGGCTAAAACTGCCATGCCGACGAGAGAGTTGCACAATTAAAAAATCACTCAGTTTACTCACCGCTGCCGCAATTCTAGGCACGGGGCTAATCGTATCAACACCGGCTCAGGCCTCACAAGCAAAATTAGAGTCAGAGTCCATGAGAAATGGTGGCGGAAACTATGTCATCTGGAAGACCGGCGACGCCGATACCGTCCGATCGCTCCTGACCAACGGGTCGGCCACGGGATCATTCACCGCAACTGAAGCATTCAGCACCCTGGAACTTCGCGCCGCCGGCACCTACACCGGCACCACTGCTCCGAAGGTTCGGGTGACCGTCGATGGGAAGACAGCCGGCGACATCACCCTCTCAAGTAAGTCGCAGCAAACCTACGCCCTCACCGGCGCTTGGGAATCAGGTACCCACAAGGTTGAGGTTGTGTACCTGAATGATTCGGGGCAGAACAGTGCGGTCCTGGATTATCTGGTTCCCGTCCCTGGGACCGAGGCGTCCCCCGCACCTGCACCCGCACCAACGCCAGGTCCCGCACCGAGACCAACTCCTCCTCCGACTGCTCCCGCGCCGGCTGCCAAGGACTACTCGCTGCACCCCTTTAGCTCCTCCGCCTTCTCCAACACCCCGGTGGGCCCCGCAGTGAGTTTTGCGGCTGCCGGTGATTCCCGCCACGGGGTTTTCCAACGAGGTGGAACGAACGTCAACAGCTCCCGCTGGTCCATCTCGGTACAGCAAGCAAAAACCAGCGACCCAGTGGCAACAGTCAGGGCGACTGCTGGTGGAACTCACTCGATCAGGATTCCGGTGAACGCCACCACCACTGGCGGAACAGATCAACACATGACGGTCATCCAGCCGGACAAGAAGACTGCCTACGAAGTGTGGGGGATGAAGCGCATTTCATCCACTGAGTGGACCGCCCGCTACCTGGTCAAGACCGATATCCAGGGCGAAGGCATGGCCGCCGGCGCGAGGGCCTCGGGCATCAGCCACCTCCACGGTTTGATCCGCAAGGACGAGTTAAAGAACCTGTCCATCAAACACTCAATTGCCATTGGCATCGGCAATGCCCAGCTTAAGAGCGTCAACAACGGCACGGGCGTCTGGCCGGCCCAGAAAGAGGACGGCGACTCGGCTAGGGCTTACACGGGAAACATCCCGATGGGTTCCATGTTTGCCCTGCCTGCATCCACCAACATTGATGCGCTCGGCCTGACCCCCGAAGGCAAGGCGCTAGCCCAGGCGTTGAAGGAATACGGAGGTCACGTGTTGATCCGTTCAAGCGGTGTCACGATCTACGCCGAAGCCGCGGCCGACCAGACCCAGGTCGAGTCCCTCAAAAAGGACTGGGCAAAGCTCCGCCCCCTGCTGCGCGTCGTCACCAACAACACCTCGAGCAATATCGCTGGTGCCCGCTAACCGACTGAGACAGGCCNNNNCCGGGTCGCGGCCAGTTCTGTGTTCAGGCCAGAGTCTCAGGAACACCTCGCGTCGGGCGAAGTGACCGGTTAGACTCCGTAGGCCATGGTTGAACAATCCCCGTTCCGCATCCTGACGGTATGTACAGGAAACATCTGCCGCTCCCCTATGACTGAGCGGCTTCTTCAGCAGGGCCTCGACACCCAGCATCCCGGGGTATTCAGTGTTGCCAGCGCCGGGACTGGAGCAATGTCGGGGTGGCCTATCGATTCCCGCGTCGCCGCGCAACTGGACAGTCTGGGAGTGGATCCGAGCGCGTTCGTTGCCCGATCCGTGACCGCCGAAATGCTTTCTTCCCAGGATTTGGTCATCGCCCTGACCAGGGCACACCGAAGCGAGATCCTTCGACTTGCCCCGTGGCTGCTGCAAAAAACCTTCACACTCAGGGAGCTGGGCCGACTCCTCCCCGGGGTGAGCCGCGACGAGTCGCTTCCGCCGCAGGAACAGCTTCGCAACGCACTACCCCGTGCGCTACGCGGCCGGTCAATGAGCTCTGTCGAGCCGGCAGATGACGACGTCGTCGACCCGTATGGGCGCGAGGAAGAACAGTTTCGGCATATGTTCGGCCAGGTTATCCCTGCTGTGGAAGCTATTTTGGCGTGGACCAAATAGCCACCAATGCATCATGCGGTGGGAAGTGGGCGGGGCCGGCGGAGGCTGGGGACAGAGTCTTCCATTGAAAGAATTCTCGTACACCGCCGGCCCCTGTCAGGGGCCGCTTCGTAGAGGCTGGCGTGGTCCGGAGTAGGCACACTTGGGGTATACGGCCTTTTCACGCCTTCGGAATGCCGTAGTTTTCCACGACCCCGACATAACGAGAATAATCCGCAAGTCGGCACTTTTCCCGGGTAACCACACCTTCATTTGGCGGTCCCGGTACTGATAAAAAGGGCCGGGACTACCTAACGTCTACCCGGCGCTACCAGCATAGGAGGATGATTCAACTACGAGGGCGAGGTCCTCCCGCCGGGTGATTCCAAGCTTCACATAGATCCGGTAGAGGTGTCCCTCAACAGTCCTGGGCGAAAGGGTGAGGCCCCCCGCAATCTCCCGGTTGGATGCTCCGTTGGCTGCCATCAATGCTATCTTCAGCTCCCGCCCGGTGAGATCACGAAGCTCGGTGGGCGCGACGGCCGACGCCGACAGGGGGCGCTCCAGCGCATCCCGACGACGGCGAAGGACTCTCAGCACTCCTCTGGACACGCTGGCATCTCCCTTGTCCTTGAGCAGTCGTAGCGCACGCGCCGATGCATCCACGGCAACGAAATGCTTCTGCTGTTCCTCCGCTAGATCACCCGCCTGTATCAACCGGTCAGGATCGTTGGCCAGGACCCCCGCGGCGTACTCCTGCAGCGCCCGAGCCTCCCCACCTTCGAAGGACGCCGCCAGCTCGTGGAGCCGCTTGATGAGTCGCTCGTCCCCGGTAAGAACCATAAATTCAAGGATCTCTTTCTCGCATCCCTCCATCCCCGTTGACCGGGCGCAGTCAGCAAGCCGGAACAATTCTTTGGAGAGCTCAACCGATGGGCTCTGCTGGTCCCTGGCCATAGCGACATAGGCAGCACCCAGGAGGCCTGAGGCCGCTGACCCCTTGGGCGGTGTTTGCTCAAACTCCGTTGCGAAACGTTCGGCCGTCCCGGGTTCGGACACCATCGCCGCCACCCAACTCGCTGCTGCAAGGGCGTAGGGAAGCATTGCCTGATGGTCCGATACTCGCAGCACAGTGATTGCCGGCAGAATGATCTCGTAGGCCTGCGTGAAGCGCCCCCGACGAGCACACAATACGGCGTCGAGCACTGCGATGGTGCCCCCGCTGAAAAAGCGGTCACCTATCCGTCCGCCGAAGTGTTCGTCGATGGCAGCCTCAGCGGCATCAAACTCCGCGTTATGAATTAGCAGGGAAACATGGCGCACTACCGCGAAGTTCTCTAGATCGGCTGACCCGCCAGCGTTCTGGGCAATCCTGTCAAGTGCCCGTTGCAGCAGAGCAGTACCTTCCTCGCTACGACCGGTGCTTCCCAGTGACTCCCCCAGAAGGCACAGCGCCACCGTTTCATTTAGAGGACAATTCCCGCCACTGGCCAGGAACTCCCGCATTAGCTGCTCTGATTGCCTGAAGCGTCCCTCCAGATTATGTGCCAGCGCCCGCAACAGATTTGCGTGCCGCGAGGGTTGTCCCTGGACGAGTTCGTCTGCACGTTGCGACCAGTGGTCAGCAAGCGTATGGATGACAGCTGTGCGTCCGTCGCGCGCCAGTTCTATCTGGGCGCTGAGCACCGCCGCGCTGGCGAGAGTTTCTAAGTCCTGAGGCTGATTAAGCAGAGCGTCCAGGTCGAGGTGTCCCTCCAGCGGGAGTCGAAGAAGGAATCGTGCTCGGAGGGCCTCAACCATTGCGGCTGGTGCAAGAACCGAACCTCTGACTGCTGCTGCAAGTCTGAGGGCGGACTGATGGTCGTGGTGGATGGATGCCAATCGTGCGCCTTCGACGAGGGCTTGATCGTCGACCTCCACACCACAATCCAACGCCCAATTCAGTTGCTGGACCTGATTATGCGCTCCAGCTGTCCACGGCTCGGTAACAGAGTCAAGGAAGGCGGTGCGGAGCTCGGAACTTCGATGAGACGGCACCAGCGAACGGATGATGCGTGAGTAGAGGGGCGGGTAACATCCAATAACCTGTGGGTTTGTGGGGTCTTCGCGAACTAACCCCAATTCGATCAGGCGGTGCACCGCCGGGGATGCGCCCAACCTCGCAACGTGGTCAGTACGCTCCGGTCCTGAGAGTGCGAGGCAGTCCAGGACATCGCGTTCCGCATCCGAAAGATCCAGTATCGAGCTCTCGCCGAGGTCCCTCAGCGACTCGTCAACACCAAATGGTTCCTCAATCAGCACCCAATGTCCTTCGCGTTGGATCAAAGCCTGGGACCTCACCGCATGGCTGATAGCTGAGCGAAGAAAGAGTGGATTACCCCCCGACTCTGCAGTGAAGTAGCTTACGGCGCCCCGAACCATCCGCGCACCCAGGAGACGTTCGCAGATTTCACCTGCCTCCTGAATGGTCAACGGCTGTAGGTCGAAACGCACCAGTAAGCCGTCTTCTTCAAGCGCTGGCAGGTCGCGGTGATGCCATCCGCCGTTTATCGTCAGGGCCGCTACCTTCACCGTTCCTGCGATGGCGAGTTGGGCCAGAAGGTAGGAGCTCTCTTGATCTAGCTCGTGGGCATCGTCGATGACCACCAGCGGTACCCGTCCTGGGCATTCCTTCCGAAAGAAGCCGACCAGGGCCCGCAAAACCGACAGTGAATCCACCATGTCGTCAGACCGTGCGTCACGGAGATAGGGCGCGAGTGCGCCATACGGAATGCCCGCCAGACCCCGGGTAGCCTGGACAAGGAAAGGCGTCGAAGGGAAGGTTGACCGATCGTCCATTAGTTGCCGGGCGAGGGTACTCTTACCCATACCCGGATGGCCGTAGATCAGTGCACCAGTGCAGTCAGCCCGCTCCAGGGCCGCAGCGAGCGCGGCTTCCATCTGCCGACGACCACCATTTCTGTTGCCTGCCGTTGTAAATCGCATCTCAGGCCTGCCCCGCTGGAACTAGTTCGGTAAGTTCAGCACGGGTACACACGTTGAGTTTTGAATAAACTTGATAGAGGTGTCCCTCGATTGTTCGAACTGACACGCACATTCTTTGCGCGATCTCCCGATTGGTCGCTCCAGCTGACGCGGCAATAGCGATTTCCCGTTCGCGCCCGGTCAGGGCTTCGAGGCGGCCTCCGAACGAGCCGTTCTCGTCGATGCCCGGGAGCACTTCCCTTACCCGTCGTTGGACATGGCGGATGAGTCTCCTGTCCGGCGATTGCACTGCAGTCTGAAGAGCGGTTTGGGCTGCTTCTTTCGCAAACATGGTGTCGCCGATCTTAGCCGCAAGCTCCATCGACTGGATCAGAAGCTCACAGTCCCTGCTGGCCAGTCCCTTCGCGTAAGTTTCGCTTAACCTGGCGAAGCTCCCTTGAAGGTGAGCTGAAATTGCGCTCAACGGTCCGATCGCCGACCGATCGCCTAGCCGTGCGGCACGACACACGGCCATTAGCTGGAACACTGCTACCCCTCGTTTAGCGTCCTCATCAGCAAACGCGAGCAGGTCCTTCGCCGCCGCTGCCTTCGACTCGGTATGTGAGGCGGCCACCAACTGGAAGTAGCGTGCCATGCGTCGCACCTTCCAGGGGCTGCTCGGCCCCGCTTCGCTGAGTGGCAGGAAGTTGATGACTTCCGGCAGATTTCGGGTGGAAGCGTAGCAGTAGCTCAGACCCGCAGCGGCGGCAGGCCTAACACCAAAGGGATCGCTGATGCGAAGCTGGTCAAAGGTGGGGGTGAGGATCGCCAGTGCCTCTTCAACCCGGCCCTGATGGGCGTGGCCGAGTGCCCGTGAGACCTGTTCATAGGATCGGGGTGCAAGATCAACTGCGGACAGGTCGGTGAGTGCCAGATCGCGAAGGTGTGCCACGCTACCGGCCTCGCCCAGCAGGCGGTGCGTCTCCCAGACCTGGACAAAAGCGAGCTCCCGGGTCTTGCTGGTTGTTTGATTGACCCGTAAGAAACTGGCGAGGCTTCGCGCCAACTCCATTGCCTCAGCCTGACGTGCCATCATGGTCCATGCCTCACACAGCAGCGTCTGGATCCGTGCCTGCGCGTCGGCCGGACGAGGTGTGCTGGGCTCGTTCTCCTCGGCGAGGAGGAGCGTAACCTCAGCATATGAGCCGTCGAATGCCGCCGTTTCGGCGCGGGCAATCAGGAGTTCGTCTTCCAGTGCAGCAGCGGTTGCTGGTAGCAGCCCAGCCGCACGTTGCGTCTCGAGAAGGCTGGCTGCCTGGTCGAGAACCTCCAACAGCGACCCCCGCCCAAGCCGCTGGTTTAGCTCAGACCGCAGAATGGCGAGCCTGACCTGGCTGGCGATCTCGGTGGTCTGGGTTGCTTCGGTGGCTTCGGTGGCAAGAGGAACCAACAGCGCCGCCGTGAGTTGCTCGGCCTCATCGAAACTTCCGAGGGCAAGGAGTGCGCGTAGCGCTTCTACGGCCAGTGAAACGTGGCTGGTTGCCGCTCGCCGGTAGGAGCACACACCCAGCGCCTCACTGTAGCTTCCCTGATCATTCAGTTCCTGAGCGGCCTCGACCGCCTGGCCTACCGCGAGGTCTGAACCGGCCCGCATCAACCACGCAGCGCGATGCACGGGGTCAAGCCCTCGACTCTCCCAGCCATCCGCAGTGGAGCAGAGCTGTGCATACAAGGCACTTGCTTCATCGGTTGAAATTCTGCTGAGACAATTGTCGGAAAAGACCAGACTGGCACAGGTCACAGTCGCCTGGAGGTCACGACCTACCGTGATCAGCCCGGCCCGCTGCAGACCGTCGACATCGTCGCCATGCACGAAAGACAAAAGGAACTGCTTCGGCAGACCACCACTGAGCGCAATGAGGTTTCCGGCGGTGCGACCTGGAGAACCAACCCCCTGTCCCACCGGAGAAGAGTTCGACACCGCCCCGTCTTGAATGTTGATTCCCGGCACTATCACCCAGGACCTGTCACTGGGAATCACGATGCCCCGCCTCGTCAGATCCTGGAGCGCAGCACGGATCAGACGTGGCACGCCGCTGCTCCGCTTCAACACCGCTCGAACCACTTCGCTGGATGCGGGACCTTCTAGCTCGGCCTGGACGAACATTCCCGTTTCCTTGAGGGAGAGCTCGTGGAGATCCACGCGACGCAACGACCCATCCCGCCACAGGCTCATGAAGGCTGAATCCGCCTGGGCAAAGGCGCCAGTTGCCAGCAGCAAACGGGCAGTTCTTGTTGCTGCGAGCTGCGCGATCACTGTCGCGGACTGAGGATCGAGTAGTTCCGCATTGTCGACGGCTAGCACTGCGGTCTTGCCATCTGCCAACCGATTAATCAGTTCAGTGATGCTCTGGATCAACTTCACCGGATGGCCAAGACCGGTTGGGTCCACTTCGGACAACAACGAAATTAGCGCACCATAGGGGGTGTTCGACGTTGCCTCGGATCCCCTGATTCGGATGACTTTTGTCGAGGGCGCCAGCTCTGAGACGAGTTCCTGCAGCAAGGCAGTCTTCCCTATCCCGGCACTGCCCACGAGGACTACGCCTGCTGACAGCGGCGACATCACTGCGCGTTTCGCCTGACTCAATTCCTCAGACCGTCCAACAAAGAACGGCTGGGCTGGCGCCCTCACGAGTCGCCGCCGACAGATGAGCTATTTTCGCCACAGCAACAGCAAATATTGAGAGACCCCATGAGACCCGTTCCTTTTCCCCAGATTGAATAGCAACAAGACCGAGTCTAGGAAGGTGTGAACAGGACCACACGAGTAGCCACTACTGGAAAAACACGTGGGCTACTCACTCGATGGGTGGCCCGGGGGCGCGGGACACTACTCGATCTGTGCTGGTGCACCACTTAGCCAGCGGGAATCGGCCCACTAGAAAGCGCCAGGCTCAGGCAGGTCCTCGCGTCGGCTGATGCCAAGTTTCGCGAAAATCCGGTACAGGTGACCCTCGACGGTCCGCACTGAGACACCGTGTTGGGAAGCAATTTCCCGGTTCGAATAGCCTTGGGAGGCCAGCGTCACGATGTCCTGTTCACGTCGGGTCAGCCTCGTGCCTGAGTCCGTGTCGGTGCTGGCTGGGCTCCGAAATCCTTCAAGACCGACCGTCAGGTCGTTCAGCTGGAGTTGCACAGCTCGGGAGTGCTGGATGTGGCCGTCGCGGGTCAGATGATCAATGGCCTGGCCGAGGCATTCAGCCGCGATCAAGAGGTATCCGGCCGTTTTGGCACTTTCGGCGACCGTCTCCAGCGATTGGGGATCCCTGGCCAGCATCGCCGTCGCCATCGCGTGCAACACAACACCTTCGCCGCCGTCGAAAGCTGCCGTCACATCCTGCAGCCTGGCCAGCGACCCGGTATCCCCAAACCGCACGGCGAGTTCCAGAGCGGTGGCAGCCAATGTCAGCATCCCCGCGGCCTCTGCTTCCCCGGCGATCCTGCGTAGTTCAACGATGCTGCGCGTTGCGCCGACAAACAGGGAGTTGCCTGCAGCGGAATACGCTTCACCAAGCAGCCAGGTCTGGGCAGGCCCGCCTCGGGACATCGATTGGAATTCGGTTACGTACCTCCGCGAGCCGGCGGAGTCGCCCACCATCGCGCACGCGTAGGCAGCAAGCCCGGTGGCCAGAGGCAGCAGTTGAGCAATGTCGGTTTCCCGAAAGCCTTCTACCGCGAGGATAAGCCGTTTACGGGCCGTCCTCATTTTTCCCTGGCGCAGGGCAACGAGCCCGTCCGAGAACTCCAGCACCCCACCGAAATAGACCAGCCCGCCGTTCGCCGACTGCGAGTATTCCTGGAGTAGCTCGCGCACCTCCCCCCAGCGGCCCGCATGAGTCAAGGCGGCTCCGTGGCGGGCCAGCACAAACTCCCGATGGCCCAGGTAGGAATGTCCTCCCTCAGCGACGATTTTCAGTGCGGTGGCGGTTGACTCGGTCCCTAGCGCTGGGCGGCCGGTAGAATACTGGGCCTCCCCGAGCAGAGCGTGAGCCATCAGGCTCGTCTCCTCCGTTCGGTTGACAGCTGAGAGCACTGCGCGAATATCCTTCTCAGCTTTAAAGTAGTTCCCTTCCAGGTTGAGGGCGAAACAGTGAAGGAGCCGGCAGCCCAGACGTGACACGGCAACGGACAGGGCGGCTTCTTCTCCCCTTGCGCTCTCAATCGAGGTGACCAGGGTTTCCCACCGTCGCGCGTCACTTCGGATGTCAGCCGGTCGGCTGCCATCACGCATCCTGAGGTCGACCGAAAGCAGCGTTGCCTCTTTCGCTAGCCGGAGGCTGTCACAGGCAACCAGCGCCTCATCGACCAGTTCCCTGGCGTAGGCAAACTCCCCGTGGGTCATCCTGGCCCGTGCAATCTCGACCAACGCCCTGGCCTTCAACGTTGAGGACCGGACCACGCGTGCCGCACGCAGGGCGAATTCCGGGTTGAAGAGACGATTGGCAACGATCGCAGCCCGAAGTAGCGTGTCGTCCTCCAACACCGCACCACAGTCGAGTCCCCACGACACACTTCGCAGGAGACCATCGACGGAATTGGTATGACCAACGCTGGACTCGAGAACCCGCCGCCGAATAGCGCGGCTGCGGCCAATTGGCACCCTGGCACGAATCACTTCACCGTAGAGGGGATGCCCCAGGCTTACCCTGGGATCCAACCCGCCGGGCATCGCGATGAGTTGGTCCTTTAGCAGCTTGCTGACAGCCTGTTCATCGCTGCAGTTTCGCAGTACGTCGAGAGCGATCGGCTCAGCAAGGGCGACCGTTTCGAGAACCTCGACCTCCTCAGCGGTCAGCCCACGGAGCTGGCCTTTGATCAGATCGGTAAGCCGCAGGTTGATTTGCGGTAATTCACCCGAGAGACACCAGACCCCGTTGCGCAACACCAGGTACTTGTCCCGGGTCCCTTCGCTGAGAAGGGCGAGAAGGAACATCGGGTTCCCGGCTGTGGTGCGCGCCAGAACTGCGCTCACGCTGGAGAGGACCTCTGCACCGAGCTCTCGGAGACATAGTTCGTGGATTTCCGAGGTAGTCAGCGGTTCGAGGACGAACCGGGGGAGCAACCCCTCACGCCACAGCGCCACAAACTCGGACGGCGGCCCCGGTGTGGAACGGGAGAAGACCAGCACCTTGGCGCGGCGGGTTGCAGCCAGTTGGGCAAGTAGTACCGAGCTGCCATCATCGAGGTCCTGGGCATCATCAACGACCACCAAAGGAAGTGCTGCACCTGCAGCCTGATTCCCGAGGCGGGCCAGGAGCCTGCGGTAGATTCCCACGGGTGAGCCGGCCTCCGCTGCTGACACATCGGCAAGGAACGGCGCCAGTGCCCCAAACGGTACTTGTTTCAGCGAGGGTCTTGCCCTGACGTTGAGGGCATCGCGACCGCCGTCCGAGTCACTCACCAAAAGGCGTGCGAGGGCCGTTTTGCCCAGTCCCGGCTCCCCCACCACCAGCACGCCGAAATGCTGCTTGTCGCCGAGGGTTTGCACGATGCTCGCTACCAGCGATTCCCGCCCCACGAGCGAATTCATCCCGGGCTCGGAGCGGGTCTCCGGATCGCTGCTATCCAAGGATAGCCCGGAGTTGTTGACGGTTTCTTACCTCAAGTTTTGCGTATACCTGATGCATGTGCGCTTCAACAGTTCGGACCGAAACGGTGTGAGCTTCCGCAATGTCCCGATTCGATGCTCCGTTGGCTACCTCTAGGGCGATAGTCCGTTCCCGTTCAGTGAGTTGGTCGAGTAACCGTTGCCGCGCTTCGGCCCCCAACTGACCGATAGCAGCAAAAATGCTGCCCGTGTCAGTGCTCACCTCGTCGTCCCCTGCGCCATGCGACAAGGTGCGAGCAAGCTCTGCTGCATCATGGGCAAGCCGATAATTGCCACTGTCAGCGGCAGACCGTGCAGCCTTGAGGAGCTGGTCGGAATCGCCCGAGGCTACTCCCTTGCCATAAAATGCACACGTCCGGGCGAAGACGCCCTGCCCATCACGACCAGTCGTGGCGAGCCGATCGGCAACTTCGGTGAGCCCGAGCTGGACGGCCTGGCAGAGGAAGAACAGCTCATGCCCCCTGTTGCCCTGCTGCCGATCCTCATCGGCCATGCTCAGCATGTCGTGTGCCACTTCGAGATCATCACGGGTGGCGGTTGAGGCGAGTGCTGCGAAGTACTGAGTGGCCCGCAAGGTCCGCCAGTCCAGCCTGTGCCCGTCCAGGTCAACGTGTTTCAGGTGCCCGAGTGCTGCCTGAAGATCTCCCACCAAGGTGAAAGCGTATGCGGTCGCAGCCTCTGCCAGGACCCTCAGTTGGTGCCGGTCGCTAATACGTAGCTGGCTGACGGCTGGAAGCAGCTTCGTCAGCGCCTCGGCGCCTCTGCCCGCGTACGCGTTGAGGCATCCCTCTGCCAGTTCAGACGACGACCCGTCATACTTGCCCGCGATCGACTGCTCGTCGTGATGGTGCAGGATCGACTCGCACTGGCTCCAGTTTCCGGAGACCAGCAGCACCGAAAACATCCGTGCCTGAGCTGCCTCAGCCACCAGCGGATCATCCGTGTCGTCAGCCAGATGTGACACCACTGACTGGCACACCCGGATTGCCTCATCCTGGTGCCCGGTAATACATAGTGCTTCAGCCAGCCAGGAACACAGTTCGTGCCGCATTGTTGGCTGCATAGTCGAATGCTTTTTCAGGAGGTCGTTGACTGGAGCCAGAATGTCCTGGTACTTGCCGTTGTAAGCGTTCAGTTCGGCTGCCAGCAGCTCGGTCTCAAGCAGAAGATCGGTCGCCCCCTGCGTGCCCTTCACGAGTTCGGCATTTACTCGCTGGCGGACCTCAGCGATCAGGTCATCCACTTCGGTGTACCGCTCATGAAGCCGGGTGAGCAGCCGACATCTGAGGAGCCGAACCTTTACCCAGTTGTCAAGATCATGGTGCTCGTGGCCCACTTCGATCTCGCGGTCAAGGATGGCCACCGATCTGGTGATCTTGCCTTGAACTCCGTATGCCCAGGCTTCCTCGATAGCGAAATCCGCTGATCGTGCGGCGGTCGGCACCGTCTGCAGGAACCGTTGCGCCCCGGCGGAGTCAAAGTGGCGATTTGCCAGCCGTGCAGCCTCCAGTGCTGCTTCGGGCGCGATCTTGATACCGTTCTCCAGGCACCAGTGGGCATACCTGATCCTGCTAATGGCTGGCATTGGGCGACTGAGGATTGACGCTGCGAGTGTCGTGAGAAGCTCTGGCTTGGGGGCGCCCGCCATCTGCTGGCCGATGACGTCCCCGACCAGGCTGTTGGCAAACCGAACGACCGGACTGAGCGCGTGATTGACTTCAATAAGTCCGGATTCCAGCAGTGAGTCAATTGAGTCGGAGTCCACGAAGTCCGCGAGCATTTCTAGCGGAAGCGCCCCCATGATCGACACAATCTCCGCAGCGGCGCGCTGCGGCGGTGGCAGCCTGGACAGGCGCTCGATAATCCACTCGGTGAGGGATCGCCCCACTTCAGGGGACTTCTCTGAACCGTTCACCCAGATTCCGTCCTGCTTAACCAGATATCCTGAGTCTCTTTGCTCGCGGCTGGTGGCCTGCAGGAACAAGGGATTGCCGCCGCTCGCGTGCCACATATCAACCACGACGGCCCGCGCTACCGGTCCTCCCAATCCGGCGGTCAGTAGCTCGGCGGTGGCGCTGAGATCCAGCGGCTCCAGGTCGACACGCTTTAGGAGCCCGTCTTTCCACAGGTCGCAGAACTCTTCTGGTGCGGCGCTGAGGCTTTGACACACAACCAGAACCTTTACCGCGTTGATCCTGGCCAGGTGGGCTATCGCCATGGCCGATGAGCCGTCGAGTGCTTCAGCGTTGTCTACCAGCATGAGTGTCTGGCGGCCGTCGTTGCGGACCGAAAACAGTGTCTGCAATCTCCGTAGCAGCAGTAGCGGGTTGGCGACGGCGTCGTCGCTCAACTCGCTGAGCACAAAGTTCAGGGCGCCATAGGGCATTCCCGCGGCGCCGGTCGTACCCCGAACGTAGACCAGCGCAAAGCCGTCCTCCGCTTGACGGGCAATGTGTTGTGCCAGAGAGGTTTTCCCGATCCCGGCCTGGCCGGTGAGGATCGCGCCCCTGAACCGCTCATTCCGCAAAGCAGCCAGCAGTGAAGTGATCTCGTCCTTTCGGCCGACCAGCGGCCAACTTCCTTGCACCCCAAACATAGCGCCCCACTACATGGTGCAGGCCGACACGGCGAGTCGTCCCAGCCCGACAGATTTAACGGTGTTGTGTCACTTCACCGCCGGTTTCCGCTAGCGCCTCCGAGTCCGCCTCGACGGGCGCATGCGTTAGTGGACAACGATACGCCGGGGAACGGAATATGGCACGGGAATTTAGAAGAACCTTTTACCTCGGTCCAAAAGGACCAGCTACCAAAGACAGCAAAAAAGGGACCGACGTTGGGATGGGGGTGGCCCAGTCTCAGAGGCCGCCCAACGTCGGCCCCCGCATTTGGGGCCTACTAGGCCTGACGCGGTTTGGGCTTTAGCTGTCCCTGACCGGTGGTCGTGAGTATATTTTATACGCTATTTCCCAGCGGAGTGGAACTTCTGCTGAGCGCTGACAAGCCCATCCACGATGAGAGATTCCACCGCGTCGGCTGCATCTTCCAGGAGGAACGCTAGATCCTTCTTTTCCACCGGGCTGAAATCCCTGAGCACGTGATCGGCGGCGTCCTGGCGGCCCGGCGGGCGGCCCACTCCGACCCTGACCCGAAGGTAGTCCTTGGTTCCGAGTGCCTTGGAAATGTCGCGGAGCCCGTTGTGTCCGCCTTCACCGCCTCCGGTCTTCAGTTTGACCGTGTTGAAGTCGATGTCAATCTCATCATGCACCGCGATAACGCGCTCGGCGGGAATGTCGTAGAACCGACACAGCGCGTTCACCGGGCCACCTGTCAGGTTCATGAAGGTCAGCGGCTTGGCGAGCACCAGCCGCGGCCCGCCCAGACCTAGCCGCCCCTCAAGCACGGCGGCATGAGCTTTGTGGCTTTTGAACTTTCCGCCCAGCCGCGCGCCCAGGACATCGAGAACCATCTGTCCAACATTGTGCCGGTTATGGCTGTAGCCGGGCCCGGGGTTGCCGAGCCCGACTACAAGCCAGGAGTCAGTCGCCATGAATGCGCCGGAGAAGTGGCTACTCGCCTTCTTCTGACTTCTCGCCGGAGGCAGCTACAACGTCGCCTTCTGCAACTGTCTCTTCGTCATCTTCGCCGAGGTCCTGGACGGTCGGCTCGCTGATGTTGACGATCAGGGTGTCGTCTTCGATCAGCAGGGTGACGCCCTTCGGCAGTACGATGTCCGAAGCGTGGATGTGCTCGCCGACGGTGCGTCCCTCGACGTTGACGGTCAGCGAATCCGGTAGGTGGGTTGCTTCTGCTTCAACCTCAACCGAGGTGTGCTCAAGGTTCATCACGGCACCCGGTGCCAGTTCGCCTTCGACGTGGATGTAGACGTCAACAGTGACCTTCTCGCCGCTACGAACGGTCAGGAGGTCAAGGTGCTCCACGATGCGCTTCAGCGGGTTGCGGACCACGTACTTGGCAAGGGCGAGGTGCTTTTCCCCTTCGACGTCGAGGGTAAGCAGGGCGTTGGAGGTCCGCAGGGCCAGCGTGGTGGCCTTGGAAGGCAGCAGAACGTGGATGGGATCGGCGCCGTGGCCGTAGATGACCGCGGGGATTTTGTCCTCGCGGCGTGCGCGGCGGGCTGCACCCTTACCGAATTCGGTGCGTACTTCTGCGGGAAGTGTGAGGTCAGACATTGAGTCTCCTGTGTTGACGAGTAGTGGATCGTTGCTGGGCAAACGATCGGCATCTGTCTAGAAACAGTCAACACGCTTAGTGTTGGACTCTCGTCACTAGCCACCGTCGATCACGGAACGAATCCCGGAGGTACCGGGATGCTCCCTCGCCTAGGCATCGCGTTCAATCTTACAGCACCCTGAGCGTCCGGAAGGACACCGCCGAAGCCCGGAAACCGGCGTCGTCATCTGGTGTTCCTCATGATCCTCTATTGTGTGACACGTACCGTTGAAATCGAGGACTCCCGGCGGGTTTCCCGAGGAAACCCACCTAGGCCGTACGAAGGATCAGCATGCGAATATCTGTTATCGGTTGTGGGTACCTTGGCGCGGTTCACGCGGCCTGCATGGCGAAGTTGGGACACGAAGTCGTCGCAATCGATGTGGACGAGCGGAAGATCAGCGAACTCCAGGCTGGCCGGTCCCACTTTTTCGAGCCCGGTCTGCCGGAGCTTCTTCACGAAGTCCTCCAAACCGGCCGGCTAAAATTCAGCTCAAACATCGCGGATGCCCGGGGTTCGCAGGTGCATTTCCTCTGCGTAGGGACGCCGCAGCGGAAGGGCGAATACGCCGCCGACCTGAAATACGTGGACGCTGCGTTCTCCTCGCTCGTTGACGCGCTTGAGGCCGGAAACCTGGTGGTCGGGAAGTCAACGGTTCCAGTGGGCACTGCTGCGCGGCTCGCCGATGACCTGTTGGAGAGGTTTCCCGAAGCCACCCTGGCGTGGAACCCTGAGTTCCTGCGAGAGGGCTTCGCCGTCAAGGACACCCTTAGCCCCGACCGACTGGTGTACGGAGTGCCGTCCGGCGAGGACGGGCATCGGGCCACCGAGCTGCTTGATGAGGTGTATGCGGGACCGATGGGGCTGGGCACCAGGAGGCTGGTTGTCGACTATGCCACCGCTGAACTGGTCAAGTCGGCGGCGAACTCGTTCTTGGCAACCAAGATTTCTTTCATCAATGCGATGGCGGAAGTATGCGACGCAGCGGGAGCGGATGTCACCCTCCTGGCGGACGCCATCGGGATGGACGACAGGATTGGCCGCAAGTTCCTCAACGCGGGCATCGGTTTTGGCGGGGGCTGTCTTCCCAAGGACATTCGTGCGTTCATGGCACGAGCGGGCGAGCTCGGCGCTGATCAGGCCCTGACCTTCCTTCGGGAGGTGGATGACATCAACCTCCGACGCCGGATCAGGGTCGTCGAGCTGACCCGCCAGTTGGTGGGCGGATCGCTCCTCGGGAAACGGATCACTGTGTTGGGGGTAGCGTTCAAGCCCAATAGCGACGACGTCAGGGACTCCCCCGCACTCAGTATCGCTGCCCAACTCCAGCTTCAGGGCGCTGACGTGACAGTTACCGATCCGGAGGCTCTGAGTAATGCGAAGGGTCGTTTCCCGGAGCTAACCTACGAGCCCGATTTCAATGCGGCAGTCACCAAAGCCAACGCCCTGCTGGTCCTGACTGAATGGGATCAGTACCGCTCACTGAATCCGGCGGACCTGGCTTCGCAGGTAACGAGCAAAAACATTCTTGACGGACGTAACGTTCTGGATCCAGTCCAGTGGCGGGCCGCTGGGTGGACCTACCAGGGTATCGGGCGGCCGTAACGGCCATCCCGATACCCCAATCAGTCGACTCTAGGCGTTGCCGTCAAAGAGACTGGTGACGGATCCGTCGTCGAACACTTCACGGATTGCCCGCGCGATCAGCGGCGCAATTGAGAGCACGGTGAGCTGCGGGAACCGCTTTTCGGATGGGATGGGCAGGGTGTTGGTCACCACTACCTCGCGGGCGCCGGACTCGGAAAGACGGCGGGCCGCCGGGTCCGAGAACACGGCGTGGGTCGCGGCAATGATGACATCCTTGGCGCCCGCGTTCTTCAGAACCTGGACCGCCCCGGAAATGGTCCCGCCAGTATCGATCATGTCGTCGATCAGCACACAGGTCCGTCCCTCGACCTGACCCACTACCTGCTTGGAGACGGCCTGGTTGGGAACCGTGAGGTCGCGGCTTTTGTGCACGAAAGCCAGCGGTGACCCGCCCAACCGCTCGGCCCACTGCTCGGCTACCCTGACCCGGCCGGTGTCGGGGGACACCACGGTGACGTTGTCGGCGTCGACCCGGGTGCGGATGTAGTCAGCGAGCAACGGAATGGCCATCAAGTGGTCTACGGGACCGTCGAAGAAGCCCTGGATCTGCGAGGTGTGCAGGTCAACGGACATGAGCCGGTTGGCGCCGGCCGTCTTGTACAGGTCGGCGACGAGCCGCGCGGAGATCGGTTCGCGGCCGCGTCCCTTCTTGTCCTGCCGGGCGTAGGGGTAGAACGGGGAGACAACAGTGATCCGTTTGGCCGATGCCCGCTTCAGCGAATCGATCATGATGAGCTGCTCCATCAGCCAGTTATTCAGGGGCGCCGGGTGTGCCTGGATAACGAACACGTCGGTGCCGCGCACGCTCTCGCCGGATCGAACGTAGATCTCGCCGTTCGCGAAATCGTAGGCGGAGATGGGCAGCAGCTCGGTGCCAAGTGCTGCAGCAATTTCCTCCGCAAGTTCCGGGTGGGCCCGGCCAGAGGCCAGGACCAGTTTCTTCTCGCCGCGTGCGGTGATCTCACTCATGAACGGTCGCTTTCGTCAGTGCTGGTGATGCTGCTGGTGGATTCACCGGTGGCAAGTTTTTCGGGAGCGGCCGCTTGGGCCGCGTTTGCGGCTGAGCTGCCGGGGCGTTTGGCCTGCACCCAGCCCTCGACGGTGCGCTGGGGTGCGACGTTGACAGCAAGTGCGCCCGGCGGAACCTCGTTGCGCACAATGGCGCCGGCGCCAGTGTAGGCGCCGTCGCCGATTGTCACCGGGGCGACGAAGACGGTGTTCGATCCGGTGCGGACATTGCTGCCGATGGTGGTGCGGTGCTTGTTGACGCCGTCGTAGTTGGCGGTGATGTTGCCGCAGCCGATGTTCGTGTCCTCACCGATCTCGGTGTCCCCCGCGTACCCGAGGTGTGACAGCTTCGATCCGCGACCGATGATGACGTTCTTCGTCTCGTAGAATGCCCCGATCTTGCCGTCCTCGCCGAGGACCGTTCCGGGTCGCAGGTAGGTGAACGGGCCAACGGTGGCACGGGCGCTGATAGCGGCACCGGATCCATGGGTCCGAAGCACTGTCGCCCCTTCCCCCACCACCACATCGGTGAGGGTGGTGTCAGGGCCGACGACGGCGTCGCGCGCAATCTCGCAGGCGCCGTGAAGCTGGGTGCCAGGCAGGATCGTGACGTCCTCTGCCAGCTGCACCGAGGTATCGATCCAGGTGGTGGCGGGGTCGATGATTGACACACCGGAGCGCATCCATCGGGTCAGGGTGCGACGGTTGAGCTCGGCGCCGAGGGCTGCCAGCTGCACGCGGTCGTTGGCTCCCTCTACCTGCCAAGGATCGTCGGAGACGACGGCGGCGACCCTGCCGCCCCGGTCTGAAGCGATGCCTAGGACATCGGTCAGGTACATTTCGCCTTGGGAATTCCCTGCGGTGACTGAGGTGAGGGCGCTGCGCAGAATTGCCGCGTCAAACGCGTAGATGCCCGAGTTGATCTCGTTGATGGACCGCTGGGCGTCGGTGGCATCCTTGTGTTCGACGATGCCGGTGACAGTGCCGTCGGCGGCCCGCAGAATCCGCCCATAGCCGGTAGCGTCCTCAAGAACGGCGGTCAGCACGGTCACCGCGTTGTCCTTGGTCGAGTGGGATTCAACCAGCTGAGCGAGAGTGTCGGCTGTCAGCAGCGGCACGTCGCCGTAGGTGACAACTATGGTTCCTTCGAGGGGCGCCCCGGCGGCCCGGTCAAGTGCGTCAAGCGCTACCTGGACTGCTCGACCGGTGCCTGGCACATCGTCCTGGTCGACGATGACCGCTCCCGGGTCGAGGCTGGCAATGTGGCTGGCGACGAGGTCTCGTTCGTGCCGGACCACGACAGCCATTGCCTCGGGGACCACTCCCCTGGCCGCGGCCATGGCATGCCCCACCATCGATCGCCCGCCCAGAGTGTGGAGGATCTTCGGTGTACGGGATTTCATCCGGGTACCCGCGCCCGCGGCGAGCACGATGACAGCGGCCGGGCGAAGGGCTCCTGCCTCTGAGTCTGATACCTGGGGATGCGTGTTTGAGGTCTGCGGACCCATTGAGGAGACACTCCTGCCTGTAGTTTCTCTGTCAACCGGAAAAGTACAGGCTCACACCGGCAATACTACCCGCGGCACTACCGCCCGACAGTTCCGCCCATAGGATTCGAACCTATACTCCACAGCTCCAAAGGCTGGGGTGCTGCCATTACACCAGGGCGGACTGCGCTGAAGGAACTGACTAATTTCCGTCCCTAAGCGCGGTTATCCAGTTTGCCACGAGTCGGGGGCATCCTGCGACTTGGTAGCCCCCATCCGGTCAGTCCGTGGCGAAGTGGGCAGAGTCACCTCGGTTGGAGCCAATCCATGCCCCCTTGGAACCTATACGTGGTCCGCAAGCAGCATTTCTCCTGCTGCTACCCAGTGGGATGCACCGGGTTCGGACACCTTGACCTGCTGCGTCTCACGGCTTGGCGGGTGGTCAGCGGGCGGTCCGGTGCCTGATCTTCGGTGCTGATTTCTGGTGCTGAAAAATAGTTGAGAAAGTTTTTCTGGTGGCCCTGAATCGGCCCCTATTTTGTCAGTGCTCGATGATGGAATAAAGGTATGAAAGGCAGCGACGCTTCTGCTCCCGGAT